>CALVSU010000105.1 GCA_944359385.1 uncultured Clostridia bacterium
AAAAGAGGTCGACGCGGCGATGCGGGTGCGCTTGCGGATGTCTGCAAGACCACGTCGGGCGCCGTCGGTTTTGTCATTGGTCATGCTCGTGCGCGTTTCGGCTGTCCCGTGGCGTTTTACTCGAATGCGTATTTTGAAAGCGAGGTTTATGCGGAAACAGTGGAGCTCATGCATAAGATCGCGCGGCGAGCCGGCGTTTTTTTTCTCGACCTCTATTCGGACGAAGAATTCAACCGTATTTCCGAAGAACGGCGGACGTTGTATATGCATGACCAGGTACATCCGTTGCGGGCGGGATATCTCGAATGGTGGACGCCGCGTTTCGAGACATTTTTGCGCAAAATGTTGCGTGGGTGAGTTTTTGCGGCAGAGAGGCTATATGTTCAGCGGTTTGCCGTGTTTTTTGTCGCTTCGTTGACAACATGAGGCGGCATATGTTACAATAATAACATAAACGGCGCAGTGCGCAGAGAAACAGGAGAAAGGTCAGGTTATGATGGAACAGAAGGTATCGGCGGAAGAAATCAAGCGCGTAAAGGGCCTCGGTTTTTTGCAGGACAAGCGTTATCCCGACGTGTTCAACGGACGCGTCATCACCAAAAACGGAAAGATAACGGCGGCTCAGCACAAAGCGATCGCGGAAGCGAGCGAAAAATTCGGATCGGGTGAGATCGCGATGACTGTCCGTCTGACGCTGGAAATACAGGGCGTGAAATACGAAAACATCGAGCCGCTCCGTGCTTTCCTCGCGGAATACGGCCTTTCGACGGGCGGCACGGGCAAGAAGGTGCGCCCCGTCGTATCCTGCAAGGGTACGACCTGTCAGTACGGACTTATCGATACTTTTTCTCTTTCCGAAAAGATACACGAACGCTTTTACGAGGGAATGCACGGCGTTACGCTGCCGCATAAATTCAAGATCGCGGTGGGCGGATGTCCCAATAACTGTGTGAAACCCGACCTGAACGACGTGGGAATTATCGGCCAGCGTATCCCTACCGTCTATCTTGACAAATGCCGCGGCTGTAAAAAATGCCGCGTGGAATCTTCCTGTCCCATCAAGATCGCACAGGTACACGAGGGCAAGATCGTTATAGATCCGGACGCCTGTAATCATTGCGGCAGGTGTAAAAATATGTGCCCGTTCGGTGCGGTCACCGATTATGTCGACGGATATAAGATCTATCTCGGCGGCAGATGGGGCAAGCGCGTTGCGCAGGGCAGGGCAATGTCAAAGATCTTCACGTCGGAAGAAGAGGTGCTTTCCGTTGTGGAAAAGGCGATTCTCCTTTTCCGTGACGAGGGGATCGACGGCGAGCGTTTCGCCGATACCGTTGCCCGTCTCGGTTTTGAATACGTGGAAAACAAGATCTCAGGCTGAAAATGAAAAGGGGCGGGAGGCGGTTTCGGGCTTCTCGCCCGTTTGCTTTGCTTCGGCATTGACGCGCGGAAAAAGCGCCTGGGGCGATATCTTTGTACGGGGAGCGGGAAATGCATTGTTTGTCACTAGATCATAAACGGGCGGGGGTTGCCGAAAGACAGGTTTTCGCCTTTACATCATCCGAGCGCGCAGCGCTCGGCAAAGCGTTTGCCGCGATAGGCGGTTGTGTGCCGCTTGTGACCTGTAACAGGACGGAGATCTATTTTCTTTGCTCCCGAGAGGAGGCGGAAAGGATCCTGGAAAAGTTTGCGGAAAAGCCGCTCAATTTTTCTTTTTACGGAGAGGAAGATGCGGAGCGGCATCTTTTCCGTCTGGCGGCGGGGCTGGAATCCATGCTCATCGGCGAAGACGAGATCCTCGGTCAGATCCGCAAGGCGTATGAAGAGGCGAGAAACGGCGGTTATGCGGCAGGTGCGGACGCGCTTTTTCAGGCGGCGATCGCCTGCGGAAAGAAGGTGCGGAGCGAAACTTCCGTATCCGCGTATGCCTGTTCGGTCGCGACGCTTGCCGCCAACGAAGCCTTCCGTTTTGCGAAGTCACTTCAAAAAGAAAACGCGGGAGCAGATACGGAGAAGCCTGTCGCCCTGCTTGTCGGCGCAACGGGCGGCATCGGCGCGAACGTCTTAAAAAATCTTCTCTGCAAAAATATTTTTCGGATCGTGGCAACGTCGCGAAAACACGGCGGCATAGCGACGGCGGAAGGGGTAGAAAGCGCGGATTATTCTGCGCGTTATTCTCTGCTCGACGGTGCCGACGTTGTGATCAGCGCCACCGCTTCGCCGCACACCGTTTTCGGAGCGGCGAAAGTCAGAAAATCTTTAAGCACAAAAAAAACCCGCCTGTTCATCGATCTTTCCGTTCCGCCCGACATCGACAGAAAGATCGGTGCGCTGAAGGACTGTTCGCTGACAGGTATGGACGAATTTTCCGTCCTTGCGGAGGAAAACAATAAAAAGAAGGCGCGCGCGGCGCGGGAAGCGGAGCGTATCGTTGCGGCTTGCTTTCTTGAATATTGCGCAGGCGATGCGGCGCGCGTTTGCGCGCATTTGCTTTCCGCTTTGCCGCAATCGGAGAAAAAGCGCGTTTTTGCGCTTCGGAAAGAAAACCCTGCGGCGTTTGTTCGGTTTTGCCGCGAAGGGCTGAGCTCGTCTCGGGAGAAGAAGGGGGAGCCTGCGGCGGGCGGCGTTATTCGTGAAGAGCAAAGCGCTGCCGCGGGAGCAGAAGCCCGTGTCCGCGCGGACGGCGGGAAGGAGTGCGGAAGATGAAATGTTTTCCCTTTATGAAAAATATATGCGGCGCGCGCTGTCTCCTTGTGGGCGGAGGGAAAGTCGCCGCGAAAAAAGCGAAGGTTCTCGAAAGGTTCGGCGTTGCGATCTCAGTGTGCGCACGGGAAACGGAGCCGTCGCTCGCGGGTTTTCGGGTCTGTGAAGAATATAGTTCCGCTTTGCTGGACAAGGCGGATTTTGTGATCGCGGCGACAGACGACCGCGCTTTGAATGCACAAGTCGCCGCCGATTGCAGGGCACGGCGCATTCCTGTCAATGCTGTCGACGATAAAGAGAACTGTGATTTTTATTTCCCCGCATTGATCGAAAGAGGGAAAGTCACTGTGGGTATCTCCACGGGCGGCGCTTCGCCCGCGCTTGCGGCGGCTCTGAAAAAATATATCGAAAAATTGCTTCCCGAAAATCTGGATGAGATCGCGGAACAGGCAGAAAAATTGCGGGGAACGCAGGCGTATGCCGATTATATTTCCGAAATTTTTGCGGAAACGGGAGAAAGTTCCGACAGGGGGTAAGAATGAAAAAGATCAGGATAGGCACGCGCGGCTCGCGCCTTGCGCTGGCGCAGGCGGAAGAGGCGGCGCGCGCTTTTGCCCAAAAGGGCGTCGGTTCGGAGATCGTGACCGTGCGCACGCGCGGCGACGCGGATATGGCTTCTTCTCTTTCCGAGATCGGCAGGGGTGCGTTCACTGACGTGTTTTCGAAGATGCTCGAAAGCGGAGAGATAGACGTTGCCGTTCATTCCGCGAAAGATCTTCCTACGGGCGAGGACAAAGACGATTTTTTCTGCCTGCCCCGTGCGGACGCGCGCGACGTATTGCTTGTCGGGAAGGACGTGCGGTCTTTGAGGGTCGGCACGGGTTCGCCGCGCCGCGGTGCGGCGGTGAAAAAATTGTACCCTTCCGCCGAGATCCTGCCCGTGCGCGGGAATGTGGATACGCGCATCAGAAAAATGCTTGCGGGAGAGTACGACGCGGTCGTGCTCGCTGCGGCAGGGCTGATCCGTCTGGGTATTTTGCGCGTGAGCGGGGAGAGCGCTTCGCTCTGTATTGAAAAAAAAGAGAACGGCGTTTTTCTGCCCGATGAAGTGAATGTGCGGATTTTGCCGCCCGAAACGTGCGTTCCTGCCGCGTGTCAGGGTATCATTGCGCTGGAAGGGAGCGTCGGCGCGTTGGTCGACGATGCCCTGACTTTGCGTGCGGCGCAGATCGAAAGAAAATTGCAGCGCGCGCTGGGCGGCGATTGTACGGGCGGCGCGGGCGCATATTATGACGGCATGACGCTCTTTGCGCAGAAGGACGGCAAAGTCATGTCCGCTCGCTATGAAGGGGAAAAAAGTATTATCAGACTTGCGGAGAAGTTCCGATGAATAAAGTTTTTCTCGTCGGCGCGGGGTGCGGGAGAGGGCAGATGACTCTTCTCGGCGCCGAACTGCTGAAAGAATGCGACTGCGTCGTCTATGACAGCCTGATAGACGGAAATCTGCTCGGGCTTTGCAAGCCTTCCTGCGAAAAGATCTTCGCGGGCAAGCGCGCGGGCGCGCATGCCCTGGCGCAGGAAGAAATCTGCGGCCTGCTCGTCGCGTGCGGAAGAAAATACCCGCTCACCGTGCGCCTGAAAGGGGGAGATCCCTATGTGTTCGGCAGGGGCGGAGAAGAGATGCTCGCCCTTCGCGAGGCGGGCATATATGCTGAGAGCGTGGCGGGCGTTACGAGCGCGGTCGCCGCGGCGGAAGAGGCAGGGATCCCCGTGACTCACAGGGGCATATCGCGCGGTTTTCATGTTCTGACGGCGCATACGGCGGAAGGGACAGCCGACTTTAAAAAACTTGCGGGCGAAGAAGATACGCTCGTCTTTTTGATGGGCAAGGCGTGTGCCGCAGAGATACAAAACGGGCTTTGTGCGGGCGGTATGGATCAGGATATGCCTGCCGCAGTCATTTCTTCGGCTGGGACATCGGATTTTTGCGTAAAGAGGACGACCCTGTCCCGTCTTACCGAGACGGCGGCAAGTCTTCCGCCGCCGATGGTCATTCTCGTCGGAAGGGTGTGCGCGCTGGACACGCGCGCGGGGAGCGACTTAAAGACGGGATTTCAGAGCTCTGCGGCGGACACAAAAGAGAGAGGTGGCGGGGGGAGCGCCCTTCAGAACGGCGCTGAAAATTGCGCTCGTGAGGATGTTTTTTCGTCTTGCAGGGAAAAGAGGGACGGGATCGTCGTCACGGGCACGGAATCGCATATCGGGAGGGTGCTTGCGAAGATGAAAGAAGCGGGGCTTTCCGCCTGCGGATTGCCGACGCTTGACGTGTATCCCAAAGACCTGCGTGCATTTTTTGAGAAAATGAGCGCGTTTTCAATGCTTGTTTTTACTTCGGTCAATGGTGTGGAAGTGTTTTTTTCCGAGTTTTTTCGGCGTAAAAAGGATATCCGATGCCTATCGGACAAAAAGTTTGCCGTCATCGGGAGCGGGACGGCATCCGCATTGGAAAGACGCGGAATTTTTGCCGATCTTATGCCCGAGACATTTACGGGTAGGGCGCTTGCCGAAAAGATACGCGAAACGGGCATCCCCAAAGAGAAAGTGGCGCTTCTTCGCTCCGCTTCGGGAGGGAACGCGCTGAAAAAGGTCGGCGTACAGTTCGACGTGTATGACACGGTCGCCCGCCCGCACTGGGAAGAGGGGGCGGACGAAATACTGCGCGGCGCGGCATACGTCACCTTTTCTTCGGCGGGAGGGGTTCGCGCTTTTTTTGAAAAAAGGGCGCTGCCGCCCCGTGCGCTCCCCGTGGCTATCGGGGAAGAAACGGCAGACGAGCTCAAAAAGAGAGGGCTAAATCCCGTGATCGCGGAGATTTCCGATGCGGACGGGCTGATAAGAGCCGTTTTTGCGGCAAAGGAGATAAGCAAATGAAACGCTTTCGAAGGCTCAGAAAAAATCAGACGTTGCGCGATCTCGTCGCGGAAACGTCCGTCGATATCAAAAAGCTGATCTGTCCCGTGTTCGTGCGATACGGCGAGGACATAAAAGAGGAGATCCCGTCCATGCCGGGGGTGTTCCGATATTCTGCGGACAGGTTGCGCGAGGTCGCGGAGCTCGTGGCGGAATCGGGCATAGCGGGGGTGCTTTTGTTCGGTATTCCCGAGGAAAAGGACGACTGCGGGAGCGGCGCCTGCGATGCGGATGGCGTTGTTCCCCGCGCGATCCGCGTATTGAAAAAATATCAGAGGGAAAGCGGAGTGGATTTTCTGATCGCGGCGGATATCTGTCT
>CALVSU010000106.1 GCA_944359385.1 uncultured Clostridia bacterium
GGTGGAGATGATCAGACTCGAACTGACTACCTATACGTTGCGAACGTATCGCTCTACCGGGTGAGCTACATCCCCGTTCGTCCGTTTTCCTCGGAACGCTTTAATATTATATAGTATAATGAAAAATTTTTCAACCGTTTTTTCGGGCATTTTTAAAATTTTTTTAATTTTTCGAAAAAACGGCGGACGCTTTGCCTTTGCCGCGAAAGATAAAATCCGTAAAACTCTTCGCCGAAACGGCAGTGTTCCGTTTGCGGCGCAAAACCGCAGACAAGAAAAAAACGGGCGGCCGTTTTAAACCGACCGCCGCTTTGCTCGTTCAAGCCTCTTCGAACTGATCTTTGCCTACTCCGCAGAGGGGGCAGGTGAAATCTTCGGGGACATCCTCCCACTTGGTGCCGGGCGCAATGCCGTTGTCGGGATCGCCGATCTCTTCGTCATACTCGTATCCGCAGACCGAGCAAACATACTTTGCCATGAGCGTTCTCCTTTTTTATTATTTATAGTTATTATACCGCTTTTTTCGGGAAAAACAAGACTTTTCCGAAAAAATCTCTTCTTATTTTTTTATTTGCCCGTAGAACCGAAACCGCCTTCGCCGCGCACGGTATCAGAAAGCTCTTCCGACTCCTCGAACGCCGCTTTGTAATAAGGCGCGATCACGAGCTGGGCAATGCGCTCGAACGGTTCGATGCTCTGCTCGTATTTGGAATGATTATGCAGCGCAACGCGGATCTCCCCGCGGTAATCGCTGTCAATAACTCCCACTTTGTTCGCAGGTGCAAGCCCGCGCTTGGTCGCAAGCCCGCTGCGCGCATAGATAAAGCCGCCGAACCCTTCGGGGATCTCGATCGCAAGCCCCGTATGCACCACCGCCGTTTCGCCGGGTCCGATGCGGATGGGCGCCTGCGTTTCCGTATAGGCATAGAGATCCGCCCCCGCCGCATATTCGCTGCCGTAGGTGGGAAGTTTTGCTCCTTCCGCAAGTTTTTTGATTCTGACCGTCATCGTTTTCATGTTGTTTTCCTCCTTATCGCACGCCGCGCAAAAGCGCGGGATTTTCAATATTTGCCCTCTTTCCAGAGCCGCACCGCCCCTTCGCGCAGAGAACGCGGCACGTCAATGATGCGCTGGTTGGACGACCCCCTGAAACGCAGTTTCAGGTCTTTGAGAGACTCGACGAACTCGCCGTCGACAAGAACGTCTATGCGCGAGAGCATTTCTTCCGTCGCTTCGCAATGCGCCCTGCCGCCCGCGAGAAGATCTCTGTCAAAGGTATAACCCGTATAGCACCACACCGTTTTGTCGGGGAATCTTTTGCGATACGCCGCCAGAAGCGGCAAAAGCGCGCGCTGGTTGCAGGGCTCAAAAGGCTCCCCGCCCAACAGAGAAAGCCCCGCAATATAAGGCTTGTCTGACGCAGCGAGGATCTCCTCCTGCGTCTCCTCCGTGAACGGGCTGCCGTAACCGAAATCCCACGCTTCGGCATTGAAACAGCCCTTGCACCTGTGCGTACAACCGCTCACAAACAAAGAGACCCTCACCCCGACGCCGTTGGCGACGTCGTGTTTTTTTATCGAAGCATAATTCATATTTCCTTACCTCGCCGCACACCGACGCCCGAAATCCGCCCCTTCGCGGACACGCCGCGAAGCGTCGCCTTGAGCCTGCCCCCCGCCGCGGATACGCCGCGAAGCGGCGCCCCTCGCATCAGAGGTGCAGTACGCGCGCCTTGATCTCCTTCGTCTTGCCGAGGTTCCAGAAATTCTCGCCGAGATAGCCGCAGGTGCGGCGGGTCACGTTCATCTTGCGGTGATCTTTGTTGTGGCAGTTGGGGCACTCCCATTCGTTGTCGTCGTTGATGACGATCTCCCCGTCAAAGCCGCAGACGTGGCAATAGTCGCTCTTGGTGTTGAATTCCGCGTACTGGATGTTGTCATAGATGAATTTCACCACTTCCTGCATCGCTTCGAGGTTGTTCTGCATATTCGGGATCTCCACATAGGAAATACAGCCGCCCGAAGAAATGCGCTGGAACTGCGCTTCAAACGAAAATTTAGAAAATGCGTCGATGTTCTCGCGCACGTCCACATGGTAAGAGTTTGTGTAATAGCCCTTATCGGTCACGTCCTCGATCGTTCCGAAACGCTCTTTGTCGATGCGCGCGAAACGGTAGCAGAGAGATTCCGCAGGCGTACCGTAAAGGGCAAAACCTAATCCCGTCTGTTTTTTCCATTCGTCCGTCTTGTCGCGCATATGCTGCATGACGCGGAGCGCAAACTCCTCGCCCGCAGGGTCAGTCTGCGAGACGCCTTTCATCAGCTTTGTCACTTCGTAAAGCCCGATATAGCCGAGCGAAAGGGTCGAATATCCGTTGAAAAGAAGTTTGTCGATCACCTCGCCCTTTTCGAGGCGGGCGATCGCACCGTACTGCCAATGAATGGGCGATACGTCAGACTTGGTGCCGAGCAGTGCGCGGTGGCGGCACATGAGCGCCTCGCGGCAAAGTTCCAGCCGCTCGTCAAAGAGCTTCCAGAACTTTTCTTCGTCGCCCTTTGCGAGAATGCCGATCTGCGGCAGATTGACGGAAACGACCCCCTGATTGAATCTTCCTTCAAATTTGTAATTGCCCTTTTCGTCCTTCCAGGGGGAGAGAAAACTGCGACAGCCCATCGGACTGAACACGTTGCCCTCATAGATCTCGCGCATTTTCTTTGCGGAAATATAGTCGGGATACAGCCGTTTGGAAGAACATTTGACCGCGAGCTCGGTGACGTAATCGTATTTGCCGCCTTTCAGGCAGTTGATCTCGTCCAGCACATACACAAGCTTAGGGAAAGCGGGCGTGATATAGACGCCCTTTTCGTTCTTGATGCCCTCGTAGCGCTGGCGCAGGATCTCCGTGACGATCATCGCGTTCTCTTCGAGATATTCGTCGTCTTTGTCCAGATACAGGAAAAGAGTCACGAAAGGCGACTGCCCGTTGGTCGTCATCAGCGTGTTGATCTGATACTGAATGGTCTGCACGCCGCTTTTCAGCTCATCCTGAATGCGGTCGTCCACCAGCTTTTTCAGTTCGGCATCGGAAAGCTCGGGGCAGGTCTCCTTAAAGTGTTTTTCAAATTTGACGCGGCTCTTTCTCAGATATTTGCCGAGATGCCGCATATCCACCGACTGTCCCCCGTACTGCGAACAGGCGACCGCCGCGATGATCTGCGTAACGACGGTACAAGCGACCTGGAAGCTCTTCGGGCTCTCGATCATCTTGCCGTTCATCACGGTCCCGTTATCCAGCATATCCGCGATATTGATCAGGCAGCAGTTGAAGATCGGCTGTATAAAATAATCTGCATCGTGAAAATGCAATACACCCTCATCGTGCGCCTTGGAGATCTTTTCGGGCAAAAGAATGCGGCGGGTGAGATCTTTGGACACCTCCCCTGCGATGAGGTCGCGCTGGGTCGCCGCCGCAAGCGCATTCTTATTGGAGTTTTCCTCCATGACGTCCTTGTTCGAATTGCTGATCAGGCTGAGGATCGCCTCGTCCGTGGTGTTTGCCTTGCGCACGAGAGCACGGTTATATCGGTAGATAATGTACGTCTTTGCAAGTTTATAATGCCCCTGTTCCATCAGCTTCTGCTCGATGATGTCCTGAATGTCCTCCACGAGCATCCGCTTTTTCCTTTTTCCCTCGATATAGAGCAAAATAGACTCGATCTCTTCTTCCGACGCGCGTTCACCCTCCTCCGTCTCGGCATTGGCTTTGCCGATCGCGACCGCGATCTTGTTCCTGTCATATGCGGCGACTGCGCCGTCCCTTTTGATCACTTGCATACTTGTTACTCTCCGTTTTTGTACGCAACTTATTATACCACTTTTATAAAAAAAAACTGTCGTTTTTGCAACAGTTTTTAATGCGACACTATATCTTGTATTTTTTAAGAAGCTTCACAACAATATAAAGAAAAAAATTTCAGCCAACGACGAAGGTCCAGACCTTGCCCGCGGCTCGTGGAACAAGCGTTTTTTCAGACGGTGCCGAGGAGGTTGCCTCTTTCGATAAATCAAAGAAACGCTTTTCAGATGATGCCGAAGGGCTTGACTTCGTCCGCTTCTGCGACGATCGTGATGACGATCCTGCCTCTCCGCTCTGTTTTGAAAGCCACTTCACCGGAAAGCTCAAAAAATTCGGAAAGTGTTTTTTGTATTTCCCGCTTTGCCACCCGCTCGCAGTCGGCAGGCAGAACGGCGTTTTCCCGCGCAAGCACATCGCGCGCGCGTTTCGCGTTGTCCGTCAGTTTTCTCATTGCCGCTCCTTTTGATAAGATCTGTGCATTACTTTTGCGCAATTCAGCTATACTATTCTAAAAAATCTTTTGCGGAAATTTACCGCACGTTTTACGCTCATGCAAACAAAAACCATGCGAACGCAAAAATCCGGTCTCCGATGTCCGGCCAAAACCGAAATTTCTCATCAACGCGCCGAAAAGTTTTACGCGCTCGCCCTGCTCTGGTTTGCGGTCTCTTTTTTGGGCTGGTGCGCAGAAACGCTCCACTTTCTTTTGCGCTGGCATGACTTCACCGACCGCGGTTTTCTCATCATGCCCCTCTGCCCGATCTACGGTTTTTCACTCTGCACCATCTATCTCATTGCGGGCACACCCGAAAACGGCAGACTTCGCCCTCTTTTTCGCAAAGCGCAGAAACTGCCGCGCTTTGCGCGCGCGGCGGCCGTCTTCGGGCTGTTCATTCTCTATTTTCTGTTTGCCGCACTCTTTTCTACCGCCGCGGAATTCGCCACCGCCGCCCTCTTCGACAAAATATTCAGCGTCACACTATGGGATTACGGTTACAAACGCTTTCATTTTTCGGGATACGTCAGCCTCGACCAAACCCTGCTCTGGGGCGCTTCCGTCACGCTTGTCATGGCGGTCGTATGGGAAAAATTATTGAAATGCATTCAAAAGATCCCGCCGCTCGCCGCAAAATATACGGCGGCGATCCTGCTTGCCGCCGCCGGCGCCGATTTTCTGTTCAACCTCATCTATCTGTGCGCGACAGGCGTGCACCTTGTCCTCTATTGAGTTTACAGGCTCTTTTTGAGATTCCTGCGGATACTGCCGAAAAAACCGCTGTACTTGTGCGCCGTATTGTAAATTTTACGGGTGCCCTTCGCGATATTGCCCGCAAAAATACGGAAGGCTTTTTGCGCGGCTCCCGATCGCTCACCGAGAAAGACGCCGTCGTCCTGCGGAATGACCCCGATCAGCGGCGTTTTGAGGATGTCCGAGATCTCCCGCGGCGAAAGCGTTTCGCCGTCGACGATCATATCCCCGCGCGCCATATTGACGGCGAGTTCCACGCTTTTGAGACGATAGCTTTTCAATACGGATATGACTTTGTCGGCATCGCGCAGGGACGAAAGGTGCGGCGTCGTGACGACGATCGCTTCCTCTGCCGACGCGACGGCACGGTGAAATCCCCCTTCAATGCCCGCAGGACAGTCGATCAGGATATAATCGAACGCGTGCGCGATGCTGTCAAGGATCAGGCGAACCGCCTGGGGCGATATGTATTTGTCGGGATCCGTATGGTTGGATGCAAGAACGTAAAGATTAGGATACTGCGGATGACGGACGAGCGCCTGCTTTGCACGGCACCTGCCCTCGATCGCGTCGACAATGTCGTAATGAATGAGGTTTTCCACGCCGCAGACCACATCGATGTTGTTGAGCCCGAAATCGGTATCCGCAAGCACCACCCGCTCGCCCATCGCGGAAAGGCACATACCGAGATTCGCCGCAAGCGTTGTCTTGCCGACACCGCCTTTCCCCGACGTAAAAACGATTTTTCTCGCCACAATTTTCCCTCCCGAATTCTCCGATACTGTCATAAATCATTATAA
>CALVSU010000107.1 GCA_944359385.1 uncultured Clostridia bacterium
GCAGTATCGTATTTTCTGTCTTTTCCATAAAAGTCATTCCTTTTTGCCGCGCCTGTCCGCGCATACCTGTCCGTCCGCGCAAACCTGTCCGTCCTCGTCGGCCTGTCAGCACCGCCCCCACCCGATGTCGCCTGCCGTCGTCCGCAAACAAACTGCGCTGCGATTCGGGTTTTCCTGCGGATAAACAGGTCAGTTTCTTCTGATGTCGCCTGCCGTCGTCCGCAAACAAACTGCGCTGCGATTCGGTTTTTCCTGCGGATAAACAGGTCAGTTTCTTCTGAGGATGAAATTGATGCGCGTTTTATCACTTACGTCGCCGAACGCGCCCTCCGTTTTCAGGCAGGAAAACCCGGCCTTTTCCGCCGCGCCGACGAGGGAAGCTTCCGTGTGAATGTACTGCACATGGCGCTCGTCGCTCCTTTCGAACCTGCCGTCTTTCTGCTTTGCAAACACCGTCACGTCCATTTCCACCCTGTCCTCAAACAGGTGATTGAACCACATATACGCGACGTCTTCGCAATCTTCGCAAAAGACGTTGTCACCGATCACACGGCGCAATTTGTACTCCGACGATACGTCGAACAGGAATATGCCGCCCTTTTTCAGCGCCGCCGCCACTCTGCCGAACGCGGTGCAAAGATCGCGCGGGGGAAGATAATTGAAACAGTCGTTTACGGCGATCGCAAAATCCGCGCGTCCGTTGATCTTCAGCTTCCTCACGTCTGCAAGGACGTATTGCGGGCGGCACACGCCGCCGAACGACTCCGCTTTGGAGAGCATGGGCGCGCTCACGTCGAACCCCGTCATGTCGCACCCGAGTCTTTGAAAATAGCGCGTGAAATAACCGCTCCCGCAGCCGATGTCCAGACCTCTGCCGAACTTCGCCCCCGCCTCCGCGAGCCGCTCATGCAAATACTGCGACCATTTTTCATAGTCGCAGTCTTTGTTCAGATATTCGAACCAATCGGCGAGCCCCGTATATGCCAAGCTCATTTCTTATCGCCTTTCTCTTCGGGCTCTTTTTCCTCTTTGCCCTGTTTTTTGTCTTTGGATTTCTTCTTTTTGCCCTCTTTTTCCTCTTCCTTCTCTTCGAACTGGGCGTTGTACGTCACATACTTCTCGTCGTTCATGTGCTCGTCGGCATACTTCTGCGTGTCTTCCATGATCGCATTTTTCGATTCACGCAGTTTTTTCAGGTCTTCTCTCGAGAAGGAATCGGGAAGTTCGTACACTTTCAGATCGTCCGTGATCGGTTTGATCGGCCGCGACGAAAGATCGGATTTCACGCTCATCGCCTCTTCCAGATTCTTCTGGTATTCCTGCACGGCTTTGCTTTGCGATCCGCCCTTCTTACCGACTTTTTCATAAATACCCCTGTTGACCTTGCCGCCCTCACGCTTGGATTCGATGAACTTATCAAACGCCCACTGCGTGTAATCCAGCCAGATGAGGAGCATCAGCGACAGCCCGAACAAAATCATGATCGCAAAGCCGATCATCTGGAAAATGGAACCGAGCAAAATGAGGATCACGGGAATCGCCATCATGATGACAAAGAAAATGTTGTGGAACACAAGTCCGAACGTCATCAGAAAAGCGTTTTTCAGAAGCTGATGGAATTTCAGTTTATAACTCCCGCCCATCGAGAGCATCCAAAGAAACATGATCGTAAAGATCGCGATCGCAAGATAGCTTATGACCTTTGAAATGGTAAACAGTACTGCGTTGCCCGTTCCCGTGGCGACAAAATAATCCGCCCAGCCGATCGCAAGCGTCATCAGCCCGAGCATGACTCCGTAAAAGAGCGTAGAACCGAGCACAACGCCGATGTTGATCTTGATCCCGCGCCAGAAATCGTTTGCAACAAAGATGCCTTCCGTCCAGACCATGTTGCGGATGACGTACATCCCGCCCGAGATGCCGATGCCCGCGATCAGCGCGGCGATGAGCATAAACGGGATAAACGTCAGGTTGGACATGACGGAAAGCTGTTCGGGAAGCCCCGTAAGGACGGGCAGAGCAGGATACCCCGCAAACATCCACTGTGAAAAAGGCATCAGCGCTCGCTGCGCCGTCATATAGGACATCCTGAACACGATTACGATGATCAGCGGTATGCAGAACAAAAGCATCAGGAGGTTCACGATGACCAGCTTCGAAAACCTGCCTTTAAATATATCCCAAAAGAGCGCCCAGCGGTTAGTCGGAAGGGTGCTCCTTGCGTATTCCTCGTCGCGCTCCTTCCCTTCTAGCATTCTGGCTATAAAGCCCTTCTTTTCTCCTTGACGTGCCATAATCCCTCCAAAATTCAGGCGCCGCCGTCTTTGCGGCGCATCCCGCAAAAACAGCTGCTTATGCTATTCTACTACAAAATGCAAAATAATTCAATTAAATTTCCGCCCGACAGAAAAAATATTCCTTATTTCATCTAGATTTCTTTTTTTTCTTTGACTTTTCGCAGACGATATGTTAGAATGAATGCGCGAAATAGAGGAGCGGCCGAGCATGAGTATCCCCGCCGCACGGAAGGCGGTATTCCGACGGGGAGAAAGGGCGTCGCCGCCGAAGCGCAGCGCGATCACCGCAGACGCTGACGCTGGGCGCAGGGGTCAATACCCCGGCGACTGTCACACCGACGTGGAGAACTATTAGCCGAGTATATCCGTCACGCGCCGCAACATCGCGGCAATGCGAAAGGATACGCGATCGTCTGTTGCCGCGCGGTGCGTTCTGCCCCGCGCGTTTTGTTTTTCCGCGCGGCGATCCTTTTATGAAATATATTTTTCAGGAGATACACATACAATGAAAAAGTACAACGTCGCCGTCATCGGCGCAACGGGCATGGTCGGACAGCGTTTCTGCCTGCTCCTCGAAAATCACCCCTGGTTCAACGTCGTCGCCCTCGCGGCTTCCCCCTCGTCGGCGGGAAAACGCTATGAAGACGCCGTTGGCAAACGCTGGGCAATGACATCCCCCATTCCCGAAAAGTTCAAGGACATGGTCGTTTTCGACGCCGAAGCAGACCTCGAAAAGATCGCGAAACTCGTCGATTTCGTCTTCTGTGCCGTCAACATGAAAAAAGAGGAGATCCGCGCCCTGGAAGAAAAATACGCAAAAGCGGAAGTCCCCGTCATTTCCAACAACTCGGCGCACAGGGGCACGCCCGACGTTCCCATGATCATTCCCGAGATCAACCCCGAACATGCCGCCGTCATCGACGCGCAGAAAAAACGGCTCGGTACCAAACGCGGCTTTATCGCCGTCAAAAGCAACTGCTCCCTGCAAAGCTACGTCCCCGCGCTGCATCCGCTCATGAAATACGGCGTGAAATGCGCGGCGGTCTGCACTTACCAGGCGATCAGCGGCGCGGGAAAAACATTCGACAGAATGCCCGAGATCATCGACAACGTCATCCCCTATATCGGCGGAGAAGAGGAAAAATCCGAATGCGAACCCCTCAAAATCTGGGGAAAGATCGAAGAGGGCCGCATCGTGAACGCCGTCTCTCCCAAGATCACGGCGCAGTGTCTCCGCGTTCCCGTTTCGGACGGTCATACCGCGGCGGTGTTCGTCTCTTTTGAAAATAAACCCTCCAAAGAGGAGATCCTTGAAGCCTGGGCAGCTTTTTCGGGCGAACCGCAGTCGCTCAAACTTCCCAGCGCACCCAAGCAGTTTTTACATTATTTCGAAGAATCCGACCGCCCGCAGGCAAAACTCGACCGTATGCTCGAAAACGGCATGGCGGTTTCCGTCGGCAGACTGCGCGAAGATATCCTCTTCGATTACAAATTCGTCTGCCTCTCCCACAACACCCTTCGCGGCGCCGCAGGAGGCGCAGTGCTGATGGCGGAACTTCTCGCAGCCAAAGGCTATTTCGACTGATCCCGATCGCTGTTTCAATACTAAAATATAAAACCGCGCCTTGTCCGCGCGGGAATGCAAGGAGTTATTTATGACGAACTTTTTTAAAGGCACCGCAACGGCGATGATCACGCCCTTTACCGCCGACGGAAAGATCGACCTCGAAGCTTTCGGAAAAATGATCGATTTTCAGATCGAAAACGGTACGGACGCCCTCGTCATTCTCGGAACGACGGGCGAGCCCGCCACCATGTCCGAAGAAGAAAAAGAAGAAGTCATGCGTTTTTCCGTCAAAAAAATCGGCAAACGCGCCAAGATCGTGTTCGGAAGCGGCTCCAACTGCACCGCGCACGCCGTGGAAGCGAGCAAAAAAGCGGAAGCGATGGGCGCTGACGGACTTCTCGTCGTTACCCCCTACTACAACAAATGTACCCAGAACGGCATTTACGAATATTATAAAACGATCACCGAAGCGGTAAATATCCCCGTCATCTGCTACAACGTCCCCCCGCGCACGGGCGTGAACATCCTGCCCGCCACGATGGAGAAGATCGCTTCCCTCGACAACATCGCAGGCATCAAAGAAGCGTGCGGCAATATGGAACAGATCTGCGAAACGGCGCGCCGCATCCGCGGAAAATGCGACCTCTATTCGGGCGACGACAACCTCAATCTCCCCATCCTCGCCATCGGCGGCGCGGGGCTCATTTCCGTTGCGTCCAACATCATTCCGAAAGAGACCAAGGCCCTCTACAACTATATGGCGGCGGGCGATCTCGCATCGGCAAACGCCATACAGGATAAAATGCTCCCGCTCATCGACGCCATGTTTATGGAGGTCAACCCCATCCCCGCAAAAGCGGCGGCGGAAATGATCGGACTGTGCGGCGGAAAACCGCGCGCCCCTCTCACCGAGCTCGAACCCGCGCACAAAGAACAGCTTGCTTCCGTTCTCAAAAATTTCGGTCTGAACCTCAAAGCATAAACGGCGGCAACGCGCCGCAACGGAAAGCACCCGCGCAATGCATGTGCGCACGGCTTTCTCTTTTCGGCAAAGACAGTCCGCACTCCCCGCCGCGCAAGACCTGCGCGGCGGTCGCTTACACCCGCACACCGACACATACGGATGCCCACAAAAGCGGGCGCAGACACATTCGGAACGCAGACGCAAACGAACGCAGGCGAGAGCGGGCGCAGACATATTCGGAGCGCAGACGCAAACGAGCGCAGGCAAGAGCGGGCGCAGACACAAAGGGGCACCGCGAAAAATCTATAAGGAGACAGCATCATGGTCAACATTCTTATCAGCGGAATTTTCGGTCATATGGGAAGAAACGTCGCGGAGATCGCTTCCGCAGACAGCGAAGTTTACGTCGCGTGCGGCGTCGATCTTAAAAAAGGAGAGCTGTTCGGCACGCCCGTTTATGACAGCTTTGCGGATGTTCGCGAAAAAGTCGACGTCGTGATCGATTTTTCCAGCGCCGCCAACCTCGGCAACATCCTCGCTTTCGCAGAGAAGACAAAATGCGCCGTCGTGCTCGCGGCGACAGGTTACACGCAAACAGACCTTGCAACCATTGCGGAAGCGAGCAAAAAAATTGCCGTTTTTAAGACCGCAAATCTCTCCGTCGGAGTCAATCTCCTGCAAAAGCTCGTAAAACAGGCGGCGGCTTTTCTCGGCGAGAATTTTGACATTGAGATCATCGAAAAGCACCACAACCTGAAAAAGGATGCGCCTTCGGGCACCGCCTTTATGCTCGCCGAAAGCGCGAACGAGGCGTTCGGCGGAGAAAAGAAATATATTTACGGCCGCGAAGGCATGGTCGGCGCGCGCGAGAAAAAAGAGATCGGCATACACGCCGTCCGCGGCGGCACCATCGTCGGCGAACACGAAGTCATGTTCGCGGGGCAGGACGAGATCGTCACCCTTTCCCACAGCGCAAGGAGCAAAAAAGTTTTTGCCGCAGGCGCCGTCAAAGCGGCAAAATTCGTTGCAGGAAAGCCCGCAGGCAAATACGATATGCAGGATGTCATCGG
>CALVSU010000108.1 GCA_944359385.1 uncultured Clostridia bacterium
TCCGAATTTTTGATCGACGTGAACGCGCATTATGCAAAACAGGTCTATCTGGAAGAGATCTATAAAAATGATTATTTCAGCGATCACGATTTTTCGGGATTTCTCAGAAAGATCTGAATGCAGAGCATGAAAAAAGTTCCCGAATGCAATTCGGGAACTTTTTATGCAAAAAAACTGTGCAGCCTCCTTTGAACTGACGCGCCGAAGCGTTAAAACCGCAGGTAACTCCTTCAAAGCTACCTTATGGCACACGCACAAATCCGCTTAGTGCTGCTATATCCCTATCCTGACACGGTTCACGGCAGTACGTTGCATAAGACCTTGAGATCGACATCCCTTACGGAGCGCGGCCTTCCACGCGCCGGCCCGGGGGAGGCGTTCGGTTCCGCTATAGCGGATTGCGGATACAGGGCACCGCTGACTCCCCACCTAGCACAGCTCCTTTATTTTACATGAAAAATCAGGATTTTGCAACTGATTTTGCGTCGATTTCCGTCGCAAAATAAGATATGAAGATATTTCTGCTTTCGTCAAAGAAAATGCTTCAAACAATTGACAAATAATTTTTTTATTATAAAATAGAGACGAACGAATTACGCAAAGGTGCAACGGCATGAATACTTTTGCATACGGCATTCGCTATTGGAAAAAACATATTCCCTGCGCGGTTTTCTGTCAGATACTCGGTTTTCTCGCAATCGCGCTCGATCTGCTTCTTCCGCTTCTGAGCGCGCTGTTCGTTGATTATCTGCTGACGTCCAACGGTGTCATGAGCGGGGAGAAGAGCGTCTTTTCCTTCCTTGTGACAGGAAAGTACGGCAAAGCGCAGACGTGGGAGCTCTTTTGGAGCATTGCCGCGGTGTTTGCTCTTTTCGTTCTGTTGCGGGAAGTGACCATCTATATCAGGAACGTTCTCTTCCAGCACAACGGATTGTTGTTCGAAAACGAGATGCGCGACTATACATACAAAAAGCTGGTGGAGTTGGACAGCTCCACCGTCGCCGCCTACAACACGGGAGAACTGCTTACCACCCTCAATTCCGACATCATTACGTTTAAGGAGATGCTCAGCCGCACCTTGCAGAATCTGGGAGACAGCTTTTTCGTGCTTGCGCTCTCCTGCGTCATACTTGTTTTGAACAGCGCCTGGATGCTTCTGCTCCCCGCGATCATTGCGCCTGTTTTGATTGTTGTGCTTGCGCGTTATACCCGCGCGGCGCGGCGCATTTCCGCGAATATCCGCACAAATAACGCGCGGCTGAATCTCACCGTTCAGGAAAACATCAACGCCGTGCGGCTGGTGCGCTCTTTTGCCAACGAGGAACTGGAAGAGAGCAAGTTCGACAGCGTCAACACCGATCTCAAAAAAGCGTATTTCGAGCAGGTAGACGTCTCTGCAAAATTCAACATGGCGTTCAACATCATCCGTCAGCTGACTTATGTGGCGACGGTCGCGATCGGTGCGCTTCTGGTGCTGAAAGGGGTATTTCTGATCGGTATCATGACCGCCTGCATCACCTATGTCCTCAAAATCATGGATCATCTCACCCAGGTGAGCAACAATATGTATCAGCTGCAATACGGGCTTGTTTCGGGGGGGAGAATACGCGATTTTCTCGAAAAACAGACCAGGATCCCCGAGCCCGTCCGTCCCGAAAAAATCGGCAGGCGGCCGGAGATCGAATTTTGCGACGTATCCATCACCGCGGAAGGCAAACCCCTTCTCAAACACGTGAACCTGAAAATTCCCTTCGGCAAGAAAATAGGTTTTATGGGCGGTACGGGAAGCGGCAAGAGTGTGCTTTTGAAGTCGCTCGTCCGCATCTATGACGCGACGGAGGGGAGCATCCGCATTGACGGGAAAGACGTGCGCGCATACGAGCTGGAAGAACTTCGCGACGATTTCGCATACGTCTTTCAGGATGTCTTTCTCTTTTCCAATACCGTCGACGCGAACATCGCGTTTTATGCGCCCGACGTGGCGAAAGAAGAGGTCATGCGCGTTGCCGAACTGGCGCAGGCGGGGAGATTCATCCGTTCCCTGCCGAAGGGGTACGAGACGATCGTGGGGGAAAAGGGACTCGGTCTTTCGGGCGGACAGAAACAGCGCATCTCCATTGCGCGCGCCCTCCTCAAAAACGCACCCGTGCTCGTGCTGGACGACGCTTCGAGCGCGCTTGACGTGATCACCGAACGAAAACTTATGCATAGCATCAAGGAAAATTATCCCGACCGCACGTTGCTCATCGCGGCGCACCGCGTGTCCAGTCTTGCCGATTGCGACGAGATCCTGTATCTGCAGGACGGCGAGATCATCGAGCGGGGCACCTTCGAAGAACTGATCGCAAAGAACGGCAGATTTGCGGAGATCTGGCGAATGCAGGCGGAAGAAGGGGTTGTGGACGATCTCAGCGCCATACAGGAAGCAGACGGCGGGGAGGCGCAGGCATGACCGAGAGAAATACATATTTCCAGGACGAGATCGTCAAAGAGGAAAAGATAGACGTCAAAAATTTGCGCAGGCTCATGCGTTACGTTCTGCCGCACAAAAAGGTCTTTTTTCTCGTTCTGACGCTGATGCTTGTGGCGGTCGTGGCGTCGCTTATTCCGCCGCTCCTTTTAAAAATGATCGTCAACGAGGTGATCCCCGACAGAGATTACGCGCGGTTTTACGTCATTCTCGGCGGATTTGTCGTCGCGGGGCTCGCGGAGATCCTCATCACCTTTTATCAGCAAAAGCGGATGGGGAGAATGGGGCACGGCATCATTGCCGATCTCAGACACGACATTTTCTATAAATTGCAGACGCTTCCCTTCGACTATTTCGATAACAGACCCGCGGGCAAGATTGCGGTGCGCGTGACCGATTACATCGGGGAGCTCGCCGACTTCTTCATCAATTATCTGATGAATTTTATCCTGAACATCGTCAAGATCGTCGTGGTGACCGTGTTCATGCTTGTGCAGAGCTGGGTATTGACCCTCGTCGTCTATTCGGCGGTCATTCCGCTCACGATCGGCGTTTTTCTCATCAGAAAGGCGATCCGAAAGCTGTTCCGCTACCACCGCGCGAAAGTCTCCAACCGTGCGGCGTTCATCGTCGAGTCCATCATGGGCGAGAAGATCATCCAGAACTACAACCGTACCCGTTACAACGAAAAGATCTATCACGACCTGCAGCAGGACAGCGCAAAGACGTGGATGCGCATCGTGCGCCGCAACGAGCTGAATACGCCCGTCGTGGAGACGTTCTGGAACTACGGAACGGTCATGCTGTATGCGATCGCGTTTCTCCTGATTCCGCACGGATATTTTGCGGAGGGACCGGGTACGGTCATTGCGTTTTTGAGTTATATGACGCTTTTTTCTGCGCCGCTTACCCAGCTTTCCGCGATCATTCAGAACCTCGCGCAGGTTTCGGCGAATCTCGAACGCATCTTCGAGACCATCGACACGCCGCCGCTCATTGCGGACAGGGAGAACAGCGTGGAACTTGCGGGGATCGAGGGCAGGATCGACTATAACGACGTGACTTTCTGCTACGAAGACGGTATCAATATTCTGGAACACTTTGACCTGCACGTTCGCCCCGGCGAGCGCATTGCACTGGTCGGGCCGACGGGCGCGGGAAAGACGACGGTCATTAACCTTCTCACCCGATTCTACGACGTGAAAGAGGGGAGCGTGACCATCGACGGCACAGACGTGCGCGATATAAAGTTGCATTCCCTCCGAAAGGAAGTAGGCGTTTTGATGCAGGACCCGTTTATCTTCAAAGGAACGGTGCTCGACAATATCCGTTACGGGCGCCCCGATGCGACGGACGAAGAGTGTATCGCCGCGGCGAAGCTCATTTTTGCCGATCAGTGTATAGAGCGCCTGCCGCACGGCTATCACGAGGAGCTTGCGGAGCGCGGCGAAGGGCTTTCCTCGGGCGAAAAGCAGCTCATCAGCTTTGCTCGCATCATCGTCAAGGATCCCTCCGTCGTCATCTTAGACGAGGCGACCAGTTCCATCTCTTCGGATACGGAAAAGCTTATACAGCAAGCGCTGGAAGTTCTGTTAAAGGGGCGCACGTCCTTTATCGTGGCGCACAGGCTTTCCACCATCCGAAACGCCGACAGGATCCTGTTCATCGCAAACAAGGGGATCGCCGAAGAAGGTTCGCACGACGAACTGATGAAAAAACGCGGACTCTATTATCAGCTGAATAAAAATCTCAATAAAGAATAAAGTATAAAAGGAGTGTGAACTTATGCCGCATATCAGCGTAAAAATGTTGGAGGGCAGGAGCGAAGAGCAGAAAAAACGCCTCGCCGCCGCTCTCGTCAAGACCCTGACCGAACAGCTCGGCTGTTCCGATCATTATGTCACCTGCACGGTGGAGGATTTCAACGCCCGCGAGTGGCAGGACGTCTTTCAGAAAGACATCGAAGAAAAGCAGGCCAGCCTCTATAAAAAGGCGGAATACGACCCGAAAAGTTTACTGTAAGGAGAACAGATATGTCGGAAAATTGTACACATGATTGCGGCAGCTGCTCAAAAGACTGCGCAGACCGCGACATGAAAAAGGCGCCGCACGAGCTTTCTAAGATCAAAAAAGTCATCGGCGTCGTCAGCGGGAAAGGGGGCGTCGGAAAGTCGCTCACCACTGCGCTCCTCGCCGTCACGGCACAGCGCAACGGATTCAAAAGCGCGATCCTCGATGCGGACATCACGGGCCCTTCCGTGCCGAAAATGTTCGGCATAACCGAAAAAGCGACGGGCACCGAACTGGGTATTCTTCCCGTGATGAGCAAGACGGGCATCGAGATCATGTCCATGAATCTGCTTCTGGAAGGGGATACCGATCCCGTTATCTGGCGCGGTCCCGTCATCGCGGGCGCGGTGCTTCAGTTCTGGACGGACGTCATCTGGAACGACGTGGATTTTATGTTCGTGGATATGCCTCCCGGAACGGGCGACGTGCCGCTGAGCATTTATCAATCCGTCCCGCTTGACGGTATCGTGATCGTGACCTCTCCGCAGGAACTGGTTTCCATGATCGTGGAAAAAGCCGTCAAAATGGCAGAGAAACTGAACGTTCCCGTGCTCGGACTTGTCGAGAATATGAGCTATGTAAAATGCCCCGACTGCGGCAAGATCATCGAGATCTTCGGCAAAAGCAGGCTGGGCGAGGTCGCCAAAGAGCACGGTATTGTCAATACGGCAAAAATCCCGTTCGACGCGAGCCTTGCTTCCTGTTGCGATAAAGGACTTGTCGAACTTTTTGAAGGGGATTACGTCAATAAACTCTTCGAAGGGTTGGAGAAGAATTGAAAAAGCTGCCGGCAAATGAATGCAGGGTTTTTGAAGGACATCCGTCATGAGAAGCAAACTGCCTGATGAAGTCCGTATGGAGCCGGAAGCAGTAAAGATATAAGGATAAAAACGACGCCGCGCCGCAAATCTGAAGTGAACCCCAAAGTTTGGACAAAAATTTAATTAAATTGTTTGGTAATGAGTTCGGTATTGCACCGGGCTCATTCCTTTTAATTTGCGAGAAATTCTCTTGTTGTTCCAGTAGAATATGTATTTGTGCAACTTATGTATGAAATCTTCCACACTCTCAAATTTCTCTCCGTAGAACATTTCTACCTTCAATCTTCCAAAGAAACATTCCATCGCGCCGTTATCCATACAGTTGCCCTTACGCGACATACTCTGCACAATGTTGTGTTCTTTAAGATACCTTTGGTATTCCGTGTGTTGGTATTGCCAGCCTTGGTCTGAGTGTAGTATAGGCGTTGCGCCTTTCGGCAGCTTCTTGCTCAACCCGTCCAGCATTTCCCTTATTTGCGCAAGGTCTGGACGGAGAGATAC
>CALVSU010000109.1 GCA_944359385.1 uncultured Clostridia bacterium
AGCTTCTTCTTGCCGAGCGCGGCGGAAAGGCGGAAAAGAAACGCCTTCACGATGGCGCCGACAGCTTCGTCCGTCAGGTTGACGGGTTCGCCCGCCACCCCTTCGATCGCCGTCCCGCGCACGTCCGAGCCGCTTTTGAGTTGTTCCCAGTTTTTTACAGACATGGGTTTCCTCCCGAAAACTTTTATTATCCCAAACATTATATAGCATTTTCGGCTTCATTTCAAGCGCTTGATGAAAAAAACGTGCATTATTTTGTAAAATCTTTCAAAAAATGCGGGAAGGAAGGAAAAAACCGCTTTTTTTTGCGGTAAAAATTATTATGTTCAATTTATTTTACAATCTTATGTTTTTATGGTATAATGAGCAAAACAAGTTACGGAAGAGGTCTTATGCATAAATTTATTTTGTCTACGGATTCTACCTGCGACCTGTATGCGGATTTTATCCGCGAGAATGACATCAAATTTGTCAGCCTTACTTATACAGTGGAAAAGAACGGGAAAATGACGGACGGGCTGGACGCTTTTCAGTCGTATGGCGAATACGTCGATTTTTATAAACAGCTGCGCGAGGGGGCATTTTCGCGCACGTCCATGCTCAATTATGAGAGCCATTACACGCATTTCCGAAAGCTCGCCGAAGAGGGGGCGAAAGACGTTCTGCATTTCACCATTTCCAGCGGGCTTTCGCCCACGGTTACGGTCGCGAACAAAGCGGCGGACGACGTGAAGAAAGATTTTCCCGATTTTCATCTCCTTGCGGTGGATTCTCTTTCGGCGACGATCGGGCAGGGCGCGCTTGTCAAAGAGGCGCTGCGCCTGCGCAACGCGGGCGCGACGGTGCAGGAAGCGTATGACCGCGTCGTCGAACTGCAAAAGCATATCCAGTACGCCATTTTTGCGAACGACCTTTATTATCTCAAACGGGGCGGCAGGGTCTCCACGGTCGCTGCGATCGCGGGTTCCGTCTTACAGGTCAAACCCGTGCTGTCTTTCACGCGTGAGGGAAAACTGGTCGTCGTGGATAAAGTGCGCGGCATGAAAAAAGCATTCGCATGGGCGCTCGAAAAACAGGAGAAATTCCCGCCCGTGGAAGAAAACCGCATGATCTGGATCGTACATACCGACGCGGAAGAGCAGGCGAACGAACTTGCCGCCATGATCGAAAGCAAGTGGGGTTTTAAGCCCGATGTGACGATCATGGGGCCTGTCATCGGCTCGCACGTCGGGCCGGGCGCCGTGGCGGTCATCTGGTCGAGCGAAGAGGAACGGCAGGACTGACCTGCTTTTTCTCTGTGCGCCGTGTTTTGCGGCGCATTTTTTTTGAGAGGACTTTTTTGCCGAAAGACAACGAAGAGCGTGAGCAGGTTTTCTGCCGCGCGGACGAGGACAGATATGAATGAAAAATTTGTGATATCCAGCGATTCCACTTGCGATCTGTATGCGGATTATGTGCGCGAGCACGACCTGCGCATCGTTCCGCTGACATATACGATGGAAAAAGACGGCGCGCTCGCAGAGGATCTCGACGCGTTCACCGAATATTCCCAGTACGTCGGTTTTTACGAGAAGCTCAGACAGGGCGGATTTTCGCGCACGTCCATGCTCAATTACGATCATCACTTCCTGCATTTCAGGAAGCTTGCGGAAGAGGGTGCGGAAAATATCCTGCATTTCAGCCTTTCGGGCGGGCTTTCGACGACGGCGCAGGCGGCAAAAGACGCGGCGGCGGACATCATGGAAGAATATCCTTCCTGCAAGATCTATGCCGTCGATTCGTATGCGGCGACGATCGGGCAGGGCGCGCTCGTCAAAGAGGCAGTGCGCCTGCGCGCTGAGGGCAAGAGCGCGGAAGAGGCGTATCAAGCGATCAGGGAGATGCCTTTTTATATCCAGTACGCGATCATCGCGAATGACCTTTTCTATCTCAAAAAGGGCGGCAGGGTATCGGCGTTTGCCGCGGCGGCGGGCACCGTGTTGAAGATCAAGCCCGTGCTTTCGTTCACCGATCAGGGCAGACTGACGGTCGTGGAAAAGTGCAAGGGAATGAAAAAGGCGTTTTCGTATGCGCTGGACAAGATGAAACGCTTTCCGCCCGTGGAAGAAAACCGCATGATCTGGATCGTCCACACCGACGCGGAGACGGAAGCGAACGAGCTTGCGGCGCTGGTCGAAGAGAAGTGGGGATACCGTCCCGACGTCACGATCATGGGGCCAGTGATCGGTTCTCATGTCGGACCCGGCTCCGTTTCGATCATCTGGAAGAGCGCCGAGCGCAGGCAGGACTGATTTTTTCTGTTTGCGGGAAAAACAGGCGGAAAATAAATTTACACGCACGGCAAAATGTGGTATACTGTTAAAAGTATATCACATTTTTATTTGCGCTTTGCAGAGCGTTTTTCGGAGTAATTATGGCGAAAGATAATCAGTTTGTCAAAGAGATCGCGGACATAGAGACGGACTTCCCCCGTTGGTATACCGACGTCGTCATCAAGACCAAGCTCGTCGATTACGGCCCCGTTAAAGGAACGATGGTCATCCGTCCTTACGGCTATGCGATCTGGGAAAATATTCAGAAGGAGCTGGACGCGCGCTTCAAGGCGACGGGGCATCAGAACGCGTACTTCCCCCTGCTGATCCCGTACAGCTTCATGACGCGCGAGGCGGAGCACGTCGAGGGGTTTGCGCCCGAAGTGGCGGTCGTGACCGTCGGCGGCGGGGAGACGCTCGCCGAGCCGCTCGTCATCCGTCCCACGAGCGAGACGATCATAGGGGAGATGTATTCCAAATGGCTGCAGTCCTACCGCGATCTTCCCATTCTCATCAACCAATGGGCGAACGTCGTGCGCTGGGAAAAGACGACCCGTCCCTTCCTGCGCACGAGCGAATTTCTCTGGCAGGAAGGGCATACCGTCCACGCGAGCGAAGAAGAGGCGATGGAAGAGGCGCTGACGATGCTCGGAGTATTCAGAGAGTTCGCCGAGACCTGTCTTGCCATCCCCGTATTTACGGGCAGAAAGACGGAAAAGGAGAAGTTTGCGGGCGCGGTCGCGACATTCGGCATGGAGGCGATGATGCACGACGGCAAAAGCCTGCAGGCGGGAACGTCGCATTATCTCGGTCAGAATTTCTCCAAGGCGTTCGACATTCAGTTCCTCGACAAAGACGGCACGCATAAATACGGCTATACGACTTCGTGGGGCGTATCTACCCGCCTGATCGGCGCGCTGATCATGGCGCACGGAGATCAGCGCGGACTGGTCATTCCGCCCGTCGTCGCGCCTGTGCAGACTATCCTCATTCCCATCGCGGCGAAAAAAGAGGGCGTTTTGGAAGCGGTCGAAAAACTCAGACAGGAACTTTTCGCGGCGGGCGTGCGCGCGGAATCGGACACGTCGGACAACAGCCCCGGCTGGAAGTTCAACGAATGGGAGATGAAGGGGGTACCTCTGCGCATCGAGCTCGGGCCGCGCGACATCGAAGCGGGCAAAATGGTGCTCGTGAGAAGGGATACGCACGAAAAGATCGAAGCGCCCATCGAAAACGCGGCGCAGACGGTCAAAGCTCTGCTTGCCGACATTCAGGCGAACCTGCTTGAAAAGGCAAGGAAACGCAAGGAAGAGAGGGTGGTCACGGCAAACAGCGTGGAAGAACTGCTCGAAGGTGTCGAAAAGGGCAATTTCGTGAAAGCAGGCTGGTGCGGCTGCCGCGAGTGCGAAGACACCATTAAGGAAAAGACTGCGGCTTCCGCGCGCGTGATCGTGGAGGGCGAACACGCAGAGAAATGCTGTTGCTGCGGCAAAGAGGCGAAACACGTCGTCTTGTTTGCCCGTGCATATTGAGAAAATTGCAGACTTCATTTTGGTTGTTCGGGGCAGGGGGCACCGTTTGCGGCGCTCCCTGCCCTGAATTTTAAGAGAAGCGGATATTGAGCATCGTTTCGCATCTTCGGAAAGGCGGTGCGGTTTTGCGGGTCGCGGCGTGTTTTTTGTCTTGTGCGCGCACGGGCATTCTGCCCGTGCGCGCGTTTTTGTTTTATGGAAAAATCAGTCGCGCGGCGATGCGGATTTGGTCGGATTTTGTCATATTTTCACCGTTTTTTCGTTGACAGTTGCCTGTCTTCATTGTATAATGGAACGGCAAGAGGAGAAAATAGATAAACTCCCTTGAAATGTTGAGAAATCCCGCGTTTTTTGCACAAACTTGTGCCGAATGTGCGGAAAAATTTTTAAGGAGCAGAATCATGAAACACAAAAAAATATGGTCTGTTCTCGTTGGTTTCGTCCTTGTTGCGGCGCTCGGCTTTACGCTGGCAGCCTGTGACGAAGAGGAAAACAGCGAGGGCAACGGCAACGAAACCACAGGCGTTGCGGTAACGAGCGTGACGCTCGACAAGGCGAGCGCGACGCTCGATATCGGTGAAACGCTGACGCTGACGGCGACCGTTCTTCCCGAGGATGCGACGAACAAAACGGTGTCCTGGATCAGCTCGAAAGAATCGGTCGCGACCGTTTCCGAAGGTACGGTGACCGCCGTTTCCGAAGGTAGGGCGACGATCACGGCGACGACTGACGGCAAAAAAGCGACCTGCGTGATCACCGTCAACGCCGCGGAAGCGGAGGGGACGCTCGTTACGGATACGCAGAGTCTGTTTGAAGCGGTTGCCTCCGCGCAGGACGACGATCTGATCAGACTTGCAGAAGGTACCTACGCCTTTGACGATAACCTCTACATCACTTCTTCTGTGACGCTGGAAGGTATCGGTAATGTCGTCATCAAGAAAGGCGACGGCGAATGGGCGACCGACTCCAAGGGCAGGACTTCTCTCATCACCGTTGCGGCAGACTATGTCACGATCAAAAATCTCACGGTGCAGGGCGCCGCGACCATCGGATCCAACTACGCGCACGGCATCAATGTCTATTCGAGCGAGAATGTCACGATCGAAAACGTGACCGCGAAAGACAATGACGGGGTCGGCATTCTCGTCAACGATTCTTCTGTCACGCTCAGAAACGTTGCTACCGAGCAGAACGGCTGGGGCGGCGTCAACGTGGATACGGGAGAAAAGACCAACGCCACCACCTCTCTGACGGCGGATGAAAGCTGTTCTTTCGGCGAGCCTATGCAGATCTATTGCGACACCGAGGCGATGGCGAAGGAGATCACCGTCGATCTGCCCAAAGGTTATGCCGGACAGTATGTCGGCACGGTGGGCGACGTGCAGGTGAACCGTTATATCTGGACGAACGCTTCGCTCGGAGAATAATAACAAAATCAACAGAAAGTTTCCGACGGGAATTTTCAAATGAAAGCGCCGCGCGCCCGAAATTTCGGGCGCGCGTTCGTTTTTAAAGGAAAGTGCCGCAAGACGCAAATCTTTTTGCGTCTTGCGGCGTGCCTTCGGTTCATTGTGCTTCTATGCCGTGCAGTTTGTATACGGAGCGTATCAGCGCGTCCTCGGCGCCGTTCCAAGGTTTTTCGGCGTTGCGATAGTCGTGTTTGGCGGCAAACCATTGCAGATCTTCGAGCAGTTTGTTGAGAACGTCCCGTTCGAGTTTGGTCAGCGTATAGATATAGTCTTTTTTCTTTCCGCGCGCGAAACTTGCATATTTGAGGAGCGCGCCGAAGTGTTCCAGACAAAATCCTTTTGTAGATAAGAGGATCTCTTTGAATTTGCTTTCGGCGCAGAACATCTCCGCCACCGTCTTGTAATAGCGGATCATGTTGACTTCCACCCCTTCGCAGATGACGCAGGTTTTTCCCGAGCGCATGAAGACGTCCGCCATTTTTTCCG
>CALVSU010000110.1 GCA_944359385.1 uncultured Clostridia bacterium
CAAATCCTGTCATCCGCACCAACTAATACTATCCGGATCCGAACTTTGCGACAAAGAAACGTCCGGATTTTTCTTTATCTCCTTTTGCGGAGCCGTCCGCAGACTTTACGAAAAGCATATATCCGCTTTGCAGCAGTTTACATATCCCTGAAAAAGTATAATGCAGGATACAAAACATGACAACCATATCCGAACATTACGATCTTCTGATTGAAAACGGGAATGACCCTGTCTCAGATACCCCAGAACTGAAAAAATATATGGACCGCTGGGACGGAGGAGCTTTCATCCGATGTCTTGCGCCGTCAAAACGCAAAGACCTGTTGGAGATCGGATGCGGAACGGGCAGGATATTCAGTAAACTTTGCGACCGTTACCGCTCTTACACGGGCATAGATCTTTCGCCAAAAACAATTGCACGAGCGAGAGAACGCTTTGCTCAATACGGTCGTGCGCAATTTGTCTGCGATGATTTTCTGCATCATACTTTTTCGGAAAAATTTGATCTCGTGTTTTCGACTCTGACATTTATGCATATTCAGGACAAAGAAAAAGCGGTCGGAAAAGTCTTTGCGCTTCTGCGCAAGAACGGTAGGTTTGTCCTTTCGACAGACAAAGATCAGCGCACCGAGATCGACACGGGATACAGTCGAATCGGTCTCTTCCCCGACGATCCCAAAGTCATAAAAGACATCCTTATCCGGTGCGGCTTTACTCTTTCCCGAACGCTTGAAACCCAAGCCGCACATCTTTTCGTTGCGGATAAAATATCCTCGGACGAATAAGGTCTTATCATCATGAAAGAAGCACCCGTAAAAACAGGCATTCTGCTTGCACTGCTCGCCGCCGCGCTGTACGCGATCAATTCCCCGCTCTCCAAGATCCTGCTCGGCTATATGCCGCCCACACTCATGGCAGGTTTTCTCTATCTCGGAGCAGGTGCGGGCATGCTTGTGCTCGCGCTCATACGCAATTGCACCAAAACGCCCCGCCATGAAGGAAAACTCACGCGTAAAGAGCTCCCCTACACGCTCGCCATGATCATACTCGACATCGCCGCGCCCGTTTGCCTGCTCTTCGGACTGCGCGCGACAATTGCCGCCAACGCTTCGCTCCTGAACAACTTTGAAATCGTGGCGACTTCCGTGATCGCGCTCGCCCTGTTCAAAGAAAAGATCAGTCCCCGTCTTTGGGCGGGCATCGCATTCGTCACGATTGCCTGCGCCCTTCTTTCCGTAGAAAACACCGACGGCTTCCGTTTTTCTTACGGAAGTCTGTTGATCCTCCTCGCCTGCGTGTGCTGGGGTTTTGAAAACAACTGCACGCGGAAGATCTCTTCGAAAGACCCTTTGGAGATCGTTCTCCTGAAAGGGATATTTTCGGGGCTAGGGTCACTGGTCATAGGTCTTATCGCAGGAGAGCGCATTGCTGTATTGTGGAGCGTGTTTGCTGTGCTCGGCGTCGGACTCGTCGCATATGGGCTGAGCATTTTTTCTACGTTTATGCACAGCGCATACTCGGCGCCGCCAGGACCAGCGCCTACTATGCCGCTGCGCCCTTTATCGGGACCCTTCTCTCTCTGGCGATCTTCCGAGAACTCCCCGCTTACACCTATTACATCGCGCTCGCGCTGATGGCGGTCGGCGCCTGGCTGTCCTCGCAGGACAAACCGCTCTTCCGAAAATACAAAGCGGCGCAAGGCTCCGCCCGTTCTGAACCGACGGATACGAGATCGTCTCTTTCGTACGGCGCTCCGACGCTGTCGGACGGTCAGGAGTCCGCAAAGAGCAATGGCGAGCCACTCCCAGACCAAACCGACAAAGTCGCACGGGACGGGGCGGACCCGCAGCAACGGGAAGGCACAGAGTAAGCATACATCCGACTGAAACGGGCGAACTCTCTCCCGAACGCAGGCACGCCCCCCCAAAAAAAACTGAAAAAAGGCGGCTGAAGCCGCCTTTTTTGTTTAATTGTTTTTGCAACACGCGTTGCACTGACATTGACAGCAAAGCGCGTATTGACGATTATAGTACTCCGCATCGCAGCAAACGCTCGCACTCCCGTGCCGGCCGAATCCGGAACACGACCTCGAGCAGGTGCAGGAACAACCGCAGCCGTTTCCGCAGCCGTTTCCGCAGCCGTTTCCGCGGCTGTTGCCGCAATTATTTTCGCAGCCGCAGCATCCGTTGCGGGTACGTGCCGAAACGCCGTCACAGTCCGAGCAGGAAGCTGAGCAACCGCAACCCGAGCGGGCAGAAGCGCAACCGCAGCCGCACGAACGGGAACAATTATTGCAGGCACAGCCGAACAACAGCAAATAAAGCAAACACATAGCTTTTTCCCCTTTTGTAAATAGTGAGATTTTCCTCTCTTCTATCATTATACGGTAAAAAAGCGCTGTCTGTGCGCATTTTTAAAAATCGACCGCCGCGTTTCCCTTTGACAAAAGGAAAACGCGGCGGAATGCACGCTCATACGATCATCAGACTTTGGAAACTTCGGCGGAAATCAAATTCCCCTCATTATCGTAGCGCTGCATATTCTTCCTGCGCAGACACGGGATGGCAAAATAGAAACCGAGCGCCGCAAACATTCCCAAGACCCAACCGAGATCCCAAGCCCAACCTACGCCTGCAAAGCCAAGGAAAGAAGTCAGGATAAACACAAAACCGACGCGCAGGATCAGGTCCGTAAAAGTACTTACCATAAAGCCAACGTTGCCGTTGCAGCCGCGCACGACCCCGTCTGCAACGACCTTGACGTTGACCACGAAATAGCAGGGCGCTACAATGCGGATAAACCCTACTCCCGTCGCTATGCCGAGCGCAATGTCTTCGTCGCTAGGCATGAACAGACCGACGAGCGGCTTTGCGAGAACGAAACAGATGCAACAAAAGAACGCCGTCATGACCGAAGAGATCACGAGCGTGGAATAAAACCCTTTTTTGATGCGTCTGAATTTATGAGCGCCGTAGTTTTGCGAAACGAAGTTGGTCAGCCCATTGGCGCAGGTGCAAAAACAGGTCGTGCAGAACACAAGCAATTTAAAGCCCGCCGTAAAGCCCGAAGTGATGCCTTCTCCCCGGATATTCGCAAATTCGTTGATCTTGATCTGAATAATAAGATTACCGACAGACACAAAGCTGTTTTGCAACGCGACGGGAATGGCAAGGATGATCAGCGATTTTAAAAGCGCTCCCGAAAATACAGCGGGCTTTTCTTCCGATTGGAGTTTCGACATCCTTCTGAAAACGAAAAACAGCGTGAGAAGACAAGCCGCGCCCTGCGCAATGAACGTCGCCCACGCGACGCCCGCAACGCCCCAGGGTCTGACCATCAAATAATCGAGAAGGATATTTGTCAAAGAAGAAATAACGAGAAACAAAAACGGAGTGCGGCTGTCACCCAAAGCAGAAAATATACCCGTTCCGAGATTATAGAGAATGAGAAAAGGCAATCCGAAATAATAAATGTTGAGATACGTGACGCTTTCACCCATCGCCCAGGACGGCGTTTTGAGCGCCGCAAGTATGGGACGGCAAGTAAGAACGCCGAACGAGAGCAAAACACCGCTCAGCACCGCAAAGGAAATGAGTGCCGTAAAGACAGTCGATTTAACTTTCGCCGTGTCCTTCGCCCCGAAAAAACGCGATGCAAGGACAGCACAGCCCGCGTTCGCACCGAGGGCGATCGCCATGAGGATGTTCACGATCGCATTGGACGCACCGATCGCCGTCAGCGCCGTCTGCCCCGCAAATTTGCCCGCGATCACGGTATCCGCAAGCGTGTAGAGCTGCTGAAACACCGCGCTGCCGAACAGGGGCAATATGTACTTCAAAAGAACTTTCCAGGGTTTCCCTACTGTCAGATCGGTATTCATGGACGCCTCACTTTTGATTTCGCGTTCATCCTTTCCCCCCGCTTATCAGCCATTGTGCGCATCTTTCCCTTTGCACGCGTGCCATTATAGCACCACGAAGCGCTCATGTAAAGCATTTAAGCGTCTGTTTTTTCTGACAGGTCTGCCGAAAGGCGGGAAGGATCTTTTCTGCAAAACGCAACGGCGACAAACATGACCGCAGGAAAAAGGATGCCGAACGCGATCCCCGTGCCGAGCTCGCCTCCGAACAGATCGGAGACCGCCCCCACGGCAGAAGGTCCCGCGGCACATCCCACATCGCCCGCCAGTGCCAGAAGCGCAAACATCGCAGTGCCGCCCTTGGGAAGCCCCGCCGACGCATAGGAAAAGGTGCCCGGCCACATGATCCCGACAAAAAAACCGACGACGGCACACCCGCACAATCCCAGCCACGCAAGCGAGGGAGGCGCAAAGGCGCAGAGCGCATACCCTGCCATGCATCCTGCGGACGCGATCATCAGCGCGGGCCGAAGGTCCAGCCTGCTGCCGAACTTCGCAAACAACACGCGCGACAATCCCATGAAAACGGCGAACATACAAGGTCCCAAGAGATCGCCGAGCGTCTTGGAAACTTTCAGCCCCGATTCGGCGAACGCCGACGCCCATTGGCTGACCGCGATCTCCGTACTGCCCGCGCAGAGCATCAGGAGCACAAAAAACCAGAACCTGCGCGTCTTTGCGAGCGCGGAAATCTTCATGCCTTCCCCTTCCGCCACAGGCGAAAAGATGGGAACGAAACAAAAATAGATCGCATTCAGCAAAGGGAACGCCGCCCAGATGCACGCCAGAACATACCAGTTCCCGATCCCCGCAAGGACAAAGAACAGCGAAGAGAGCGCAACGACCGCGACCTGCCCCCAACAATAAAAGGAATGCAGCAGGCTCATAGCCGCTTTTTTGTTTTCGGACGGGCACGCTTCCACGACGGGACTGACGAGAACTTCGAGCAAGCCCCCGCCGATCGCATAGACAGCGGACGCCGAAAAAAGCCCTACCGCCGGTACGGGAAGCACCCGCGGCAGGACGGAAAGAAGGATCAGCCCCGCCCCCGCAAAGAGGTGCGCCGCGATCATGCAAGGCCTGTATACGATCTTGTCGACGAATTTAGACGCCAGCAAATCCACGATCAACTGCGTTCCGAAATTGACCGTGATCATCGCGCCGATCAACGTGAGAGATATGCCGTAATCGGCATTGAACGTCAAAAAGAGAAGCGGGGCGAAGTTATTTACAATCGCCTGCGTGATGTATCCCGCGTAACACGCGAGAACGGTATGCCTGACCCCGAGTTTTTTCATATTCTTCTTTCCAATCCTGCCGCATCAGTCAGCGCCGCAAAAACAGCGCAGCAGACTGAAAAAGTTTATCTGTGCAATTCTTTTACCATCTGCCCGTATGCGAGCGGAATATATCCCAACCGCTCGTAAAGCGCGCGGGCGCGCACGTTGTCTTCCTCTACTTCCAGGCGGATGCGCGCAAACCCTTCCTTAACGGCTCGTTCTTCCATCAGGGCAAAATATGTCCTGCCCAGTCCGCGGCTCCTGTATTCGGGCAGAATGAACAACTCTTCCAGCCACAGCACCATGCCGCCGGCCTCGCGCGAATAAGTCTTTGCGTTTAACGCATAGCCTGCCGCTTTCCCCTCTTCTTCGAAGAGATACCCTTCCGCATAAATATCCGATCGCATCATCTCTTCAAATGCTTTTTCATGAAAGCGTTCAGGAATATCATGCAGGACCGCCGCGGAAGCGTAAAATATCTTTGAGAGCCGCAAAAACTCTTTCCTGTCTTTCTCTTCTAGCTTACGGATCATATTGTCTCCTCCGTCATTTTTGATCACAACAAAAA
>CALVSU010000111.1 GCA_944359385.1 uncultured Clostridia bacterium
TTGCGGGTATATGATGTAGCGTTTGGTGTAGAAATGGAAATTCTGTATAATTATTTCTATGAAAACGACAGCTCCGATGAAAATAATTATTCGGTGTGCCTGATGTTCAATCAGGGCGACAAACATTTTCTCTTCACGGGCGATCTGGAGGAGGAAGGCGAGGAGTATCTCGTCGAATGCAACGCCTTGCCCGAGGTAGAGTTGTTCAAAGCGGGACACCATGGTTCGAAGACATCGTCGAACGACTGCTTGCTCTCCGTCATCAAGCCGAAGATCGTGTGCGTCTGCTGTTGCGCGGGCAGCGTGGAATATACGCAGAATTTTGAAAACACTTTCCCCACGCAGGCAATGATCGACAGGGTCGCTCAGTATACGAACAGGGTATACGTCACCACATACGGCGACGTAAAATATGATGCTTCCAAAGGAAAATATGTCGACGACGGATACGGGGCTCTGCACGGCGACATCGTCGTCACATCGAACAGGACAGGGGTAACGGTAAAATGTTCGAAAAATGACGGGGTCTTGCTCAAAGATACGGAATGGTTCAAGGAAAACCGCGTGACGCCGGCTGTATGGGCGGCGGCTGCCGCATAAAGGAGAAGAGAGCGGGTATAAGCGAAAATAATGGCGCGCCCGCTTTTTTCATGCCCAAAATTCTTGCTAAAAATGCCGAAAAGTATTAAAATAAAGGCTGTGATTTTAAAGAGTACAGGAGAAAAGTGTTTTGATCAGGAACGATTTAAGGAACGTGGCGATCATCGCGCACGTAGACCACGGCAAGACGACGCTTGTCGACCAGATGCTCAGGCAGAGCGGCACATTCAGAGAAAATCAGGTGGTTGAAGACAGGGTCATGGATTCCAACGCGCTCGAACGCGAACGCGGCATCACCATTCTTGCGAAAAATACTTCCGTGCATTATCACGGAGTCAAGATCAATATCATCGACACGCCGGGACATGCGGATTTCGGCGGCGAAGTAGAGCGCGTGCTGAAAATGGTCAGCGGCGTGTTGCTTCTCGTGGACGCGGCGGAAGGACCCATGCCGCAGACGCGTTTCGTCATGCAGAAGGCGCTCGAACTCAACCATAAACTCATCATCGTCGTCAACAAGGTGGACCGTCCCGACGCGCGCATCGCGGAAGTGGAGGACGAGATTTTGGAACTTCTGATGGATCTCAATGCCAGCGACGATCAGCTGGACAGTCCCATTCTGTTCTGTTCGGGCAGGGCGGGCACCGCGTCGCGGTATGCGGACAAAGAGGGCACCGATCTTACGCCCCTGTTCGATACGATCCTCAACCACATCCCGCCCATGGAAGCGGACGAGACGGCGCCTTTGCAGATCCTCGTGTCGTCCATCGATTACAATGATTACGTCGGGCGAATCGGTATCGGCAGGATCGAGCGCGGCACGGCGGTCGCCAATCAGGACGTCGTCATCTGCAATCACAACATCATTGACCTTAAAAAGAAGAGCAAACTTGTCAATCTGTATCAGATCGAGGGGCTTGCGCGTGTACCCGTGGAGCAGGCGGCGGCGGGCGACATCGTGTGTTTTTCGGGAATGGAAGGCATCAACATCGGCGACACGGTCTGCGCGCCCGACCGCGTGGAAGCGGTGCCTTTCGTCAAGATCAGTGAACCGACCGTCGAGATGACGTTTTCCGTCAACAACAGCCCGTTTGCCGGGAAAGAAGGAAAGTTTGTGACCTCCCGTCACCTTCGCGACAGGCTTTACCGCGAACTGCTCAAAGACGTTTCACTGAAAGTGGAAGACACGGACAGCGCGGAAGCTTTCAAGGTGAGCGGCAGGGGCGAAATGCACCTTTCCATTCTCATTGAGACCATGCGCCGCGAAGGATACGAATTTCAGGTGAGTACGCCGCGCGTTCTGTACCGCACCATCGACGGAAAGCTCTACGAACCTGTCGAGCGGCTGATCGTCGACGTCCCCGAAGACGGGACGGGTACGGTATTCCAGAGCATGGGCGAGCGCAAGGGCGAGCTCGTGCATATGAGCGCGGTCGGGTCGCGCATGCGCCTTGAATTTCTCATCCCCGCGCGCGGGCTGTTCGGGTATAAGAGCGAGTTTCTCACGGCGACTAAAGGCGAGGGCGTCATGAACTCCATTTTTTTCGAATATCAGCCGTACAAGGGCGACATCAAACGCCGCGATACGGGATCGCTCGTCGCATTTGAAACGGGAGAAGCGGTCACCTACGGACTTTTCAACGCGCAGGACAGGGGCATCCTGTTCGTTGAACCCGGTACGCAGGTCTACGAAGGGATGGTCGTCGGCGTCTCGCCCAAGACGGAGGATATCAACGTAAACGTCTGCAAGAAAAAGCACATGACCAACACGCGCGCGGCGGGGAGCGACGATGCGATGCGCCTGAACTCTCCCAAGAAGATGAGTCTCGAAGAGTGTCTGGAATTTCTCAACGACGACGAATTGCTTGAAGTCACGCCCGTGTCTTTGCGCATCCGCAAGAGCATTCTCGACAGCGAACTGCGCGCCAAGGCGAGGGCGAAAGAAAAGAAGGCGTGAGAAGGGCATAAAATCAAAAACCGATTCATAGAATATTCCCGACGACGAAAGTACGGAGGGAATATTTTTTTATGGAAGAAACGGTCGGAAACGAAGCAAAAACCGAAACTGCGCTCATAGAACAGCAGAAAAAGATCACGGTGACGGGCGTTGTCAGTGTGGACGCGTTTTCGCCGCGCGAGATCCGCGTTACGCTGGAAAGCGGAAAGGCGCTCGTTTCGGGCGACGGGCTGAAGATTGTCAGTTTTTCCAAATCGAGCGGCAACTTCTCCGCCGTCGGCAAGATCGCGGGGATCCGCTTTTTCGGCAAAAACGAAAAACTCGTCAGGAGACTGTTCGGTTGACGGATGTTTCCGTGCAGATGAGCGCGGCGGCGGTCTGCGTATTTCTCGGTATGTCGGGCGGGATCCTTTACGAAGGGGTTGAGCTTTTCCGTTTTTTTGTCGGCAACAGGATCGCCCGCGCTGTCGCCGACGCGGCGTTTTTCCTTCTTGCTGCGGTGCTTTTTACGGTGTCGTCCGCCTTTTTCTGTCTTCCTTCTTTCAGACTGTATCAGGTCGGGGCGTGTATGGTCGGGTTTTTACTGTACCGCAAAAGTTTGCACAGAATACTTGCTTTTTTTGCCCGCAGGCTGTATAATAAATGCAGGAAGATTCCGAAAGAAATCAGTGCGGGTGCTTGCGATGAAAGAAGATAAATTCAAAAAACTGGTGATGGGCGGTACGGTGGCAGCCGTGCTTCTTCTCTGCATACTCATCATTTTTTTGGTCTATCAGCTCATCGTGCTTTCGGCGAGGCGTTCGCGCATCAACGAGCTGAAAGCGGAGATCGCATATTACGAGCAGCTGATCGCTGATAAAAATACCGACATTGAAGAGGTCTATACGGCGAAGTGGTGGCTTGATAAGAAGGCGCACGAGCTGGATATGATCCTCAATAAATGACGAAGGCTTGTTATGAAGATCTGCGCAATAGATACAGGTTCGAATTCCGTCCGCCTGCTACAGTGGGAGGACGGTCGTTCTTTAAATAAGAAAATCAGGACGACGCGGCTGGGTGAAGGGCTCGCCGCGACGGGCAGGCTCGGTGCCGCCGCGATGGAAAGGACGGCGGAGGCGATCGCGGATTTTGCGGCGGAAGCGCGCGCGTGGGGCGCGGAGCGGCTGTATGTATTCGCGACGGCGGCGGCAAGGCGCGCGGTAAACGGCGCCGATTTCGTGCGGCTGGTACGCGATAAGTACGGGATCGCGGTCGACGTGATCTCGGGTGAGGAAGAGGCGCGGCTGGGGCTTCTGGGCGCGCTCGGCGGCGAAGACGGCGGCATCATCGACGTAGGCGGCGCGAGCAGCGAAGTCACGGTCGGAAAGGGCGGAAAGATCGTCTACGGCAAAAGCCTCGATCTCGGCGCGGTCAGGCTCACAGAAATGTGCGGGGGCGACAGGCGGAAGACGCAAAGAGCAATCGAAGAAAGGCTTTCGGCGTACGGCACGATCCCCAAGACGGCGATGACCGCGATCGGCGGGACGGCTACGTCCGTCGTTGCGCTGGAAAAAGAGCTCGCCGTCTACGACCCCCGACAGGTGCACGGCACCGTCCTTTCGACGGCGTGCGTCCGCGGCTGGGCGGACAGGCTGTTGTCCATGCCGCAGGCGGAGCGTCTCGCTTTACCGGGTATGGACCCGCGCAGGGCGGACATTCTCGGCGGCGGTGCGCTGCTTCTCGCCATGATCGCCGAATATGCCGGCGCCGCCGCAATGACCGTGAGCGAAGCGGATAATCTGGAAGGCTATATCGCGGCAAAGTGCGCGGGCGGGGAAATGCCGTCTTCTGTTTTCGCAGATGAGAAATGCGAGAAATTGCGTTCCGCTGCGGGCTCTGGCGCACGGGATCGCGGGAACGGATCTTTTGCGGGCGGTGCGTCTGACGAGGCGGGCATATGAAAAAATTTCTGGAAAATCTTGCGAGAGGATTTGATTTTATTGCGACGATCGCCCTTGCGGGCGTGATCATCTATCTCGGTTACGAACATTATTACGAACAGATCAATTCCGCGCTCCTCATTCTTTCGCTCGTAGGGGGCGGACTCGTTGCGAGCCTTGTCTGCTGTGTATTTCACGAACTGGGGCACATCGTCTTCGGACTGGCCTGTTCTTTCCGCTTCAACAGCCTGCGCATCGGTGCTTTCAAAATTTACCGCGGCGAAGGCAGGATTCGGGCGACGTTCAAGGATATTCCCGAAACGGTCGCGGGGGCGGCGGAGATGCTCCCTAAAAACGCGGACGGACTGTATACGAAATATCTCCTGCTGACGGCGGGCGGACTGATCTTTTCCGCTCTGTTTCTGATTGCCTGCGTCGTCTGCGTGTATTTTTATGCGAGCCTGCCGTTTGCGGCTTATGCGTTTGCGTGCACGGGCGTTCCGTATGCCTTTCACCTCTTCTTTTATAACGCGCTCCCGTTTACGAGCGACGATCTGGATACGGACGGCGCGCTTTTGCGGGGGCTAATGAAAAAAGAGACATCTTATCTCACCGCAGTGAACATTCTCGCGGTGGAAGGGTATCTCTATCAGGGATATACCCCTTCAGAGATCGACGGCAAACTGTACTTCGGACTGCCGCAGCTGCCCGAAGACGACTTTAATTTTATCCTGCTCACCTCGTACCGCCTTATGTATTATATCGACGGCGGCGATCTCGAGCATGCGGTCATGGCTTGCGACAGGCTGGAAGGACTTTTGGATTATGTGCCGCAGTATTATCTCAAGGACATCGCTTCGGATATCCTCTTCTGCGAATGCGCGCTGAAGGGCAACGAACAGACGGCGCGCGAAATGTTCCCCGCGCTGGAAAGACATCTGAGGACTGAAAACAGTTTGCAGTCGCGCCGCATCCTTGCGGCATACGAACTGTATGTCAACAAAGATAAGCTCGCCGCTTTAAGGGAGCTGAACGCGGCGGAAGAAAAAGCGGAAAAATACTGGATCAGCGGCATTGCGAAATATGAGAAGAAGATCATTTCCTGTCTTCGCGCCGACATCGCGAAAGAGGAAAGCGTTTTTTGAATTCGCCGCATGAAAATTATCTGATGCAGCCAAGCATGAAAAAGCCCCGCAGGTTTCGGCAATAAGCCGAAACCCGCGGGGCTTTTTGCATTGGTTCGGTGCGTG
>CALVSU010000112.1 GCA_944359385.1 uncultured Clostridia bacterium
TGCAGGGAGTTTTACGTCAGTCTGTTGAGAAAACCGAAGCATTGCGGGCAGAGGATGCCCGACATGTTTGCGCAATTCGCGCAGAAAAAGGAGCCGCAGTTGCTGCACACGAACATTTCCATGGCTTTTTGTCTTTTGCCGCAGTGCACACATTTCATGTCTTCCATTGGGTTTTACCTCCGATCTCTTATTCCGATTATGCGCATTTTCGGAATTTTTATGCGATACAGCGCCAAAAGAATTTTTGAGACATGTCAAAATCCGCTATGTTGAGCCAAAGAAAGTTTTTTCAGCCCGCAGAGGCGCGATTAAGGGCGTTAAAATCGATTTGCCGAAAATGAAATTTCAGAAAAAGCCGTAAAACGCTTTGAAAATCAGCCGTTTTATGCTATAATATACGCATAGAAAAGCGTCGTTTACGCTTGATTCAGGAGATTGATTACGCTATGACGGACAAAGTACAAGGAGAATACGGCGAAGAGCAGATACAGGTCCTCGAAGGGCTTGAACCTGTCAGGAAACGCCCCGGCATGTACATCGGTTCGACCGACGAAAGGGGGCTTCATCACCTCGTCCAGGAGATCGTCGACAACTCGATCGACGAAGCGCTGGCCGGGTATTGCGATACGATCAGAGTAAAAATCAACAAGGACGGTTCCTGCACTGTCAGAGACAACGGGCGCGGCATCCCGACGGGCATCCATCACAAAGAGGGCGTATCTTCCGTCGAGCTCGTTCTGACGAAACTGCACGCGGGCGGCAAGTTCGGCGGCGGCGGATATAAGATCTCGGGCGGGTTGCACGGGGTCGGTCTTTCTGTCGTCAATGCGCTTTCCGAATGGCTGGAAGTGGAAGTGTACCAGAACGGGCACGTCTATAAACAGGTATATAACCGCGGCATACCGCAGAGGGCGCTGGCGATCGTCGGAGACACCGACAAGACGGGAACACAGGTCACCTTCTTTCCCGACAGCGAAATTTTCGAGACGGTCGTGTTCAATTACGACAATCTGAAAGTGCGCCTGCGCGAGCTTGCCTATCTCAACAAAGGTCTGACGATCTCGATCGAGGACGAGCGGGAAGAGAAGACAAAATTTGATGAGTTCCGCTATGAAGGCGGTATTCTGCATTTTGTCGAGGATATCAATAAGAACAAGGAAGTGCTGTTTTCCTCGCCCGTCTACTTTGAGGAGAAACAGGAGGACTGCGCCATCGAAGTCGCCATTCAGTATAACGACGGGTACAGCGAACTCATTATGAGCTATGCCAACAACATTCATACCGAAGAGGGCGGCACGCACCTCGACGGCTTCAAGGCGGCGCTCACGAAAGTCATCAACGACGCGGGGCACAAACTGAACATCCTCAAAGAGAACGACAAGCTCTCGGGCGATGACGTGCGCGAGGGGATCACCGCGATCGTTTCGGTCAAACTGACCGAACCGCAGTTCGAGGGGCAGACGAAGACCAAACTCGGCAACAGCTTCATGCGCAGTTATGTGCAGAAGGCGACTGCCGAACATCTCGGCACCTATCTCGAAGAAAATCCTTCGCAGGCACGCGAGCTGGTCCTGCGCTGTATCACGGCGCAGAAGGCGCGCGACGCGGCGAGGAACGCACGGGAACTCACGCGCAGAAAGGGCATTCTCGAAAGCACGACGCTTCCCGGCAAGCTTGCCGATTGCAGCGAAAAGAGATCGGAGCTTTGCGAGATCTATCTCGTCGAGGGCGATTCCGCAGGCGGCACGGCGAAACAGGGGCGAGACAGGCGCTTCCAGGCGATCCTGCCTCTGCGCGGCAAGATCCTGAACGTCGAAAAAGCGCGGCTCAACCGCGTCCTCGAAAACGAAGAGATCAAGAGCATGATCACCGCGTTCGGCTGCGGCATTCACGACGATTTCGACGAGAGCAAACTGCGTTACGACAGGATCATCTGCATGACGGATGCCGATGTCGACGGCAGTCACATCCGTATTCTGCTGCTGACCTTCTTTTTCCGCTTCATGCGCCCGCTCATCGAGAACGGACACGTGTACGTCGCGCAGCCGCCTCTTTACAAAGCGACGCGCGGCAAAGACGAGAAATATATGTATTCGGACGCGGAACTGGAAGAATACCGCAATTCCAACCCCGGCAAATTCGATTTGCAACGGTATAAAGGCCTCGGGGAGATGAACAGCACGCAGCTGTGGGAAACGACGATGAATCCCGCAACGCGTACCCTTCTTCGCGTCAACATGAAAGATGCGGTGGAAGCGGACGAGATGTTCTCTCTGCTGATGGGCGAGAAGCCCGAACTGCGCAGGCAGTTCATCGAACAGAACGCGAAGCTCGTCGCGGAATTGGACGTTTGAGAGGTTTGACTTATGGCGAAAAAAGAGACGAGTCCCGAACTTACCGAAGAGTTTAAAAAGACTCTTGCGATGACAAATATGATCGACGTCGAAGTGGACGACGAGCTGAAAAAATCCTTCATCGCGTATGCGATGGCAGTCAACGTCAGCCGCGCCATTCCGGACGTCCGCGACGGACTGAAACCCGTACACCGCCGCATTTTGTACTCCATGCACGAGATGGGGCTGTACAACGACAAGGCGTACAGGAAATGCGCGCGTATCGTCGGTGACGTCCTCGGTAAATATCACCCGCACGGCGACAGTGCCGTCTATGACGCTCTCGTGCGCCTTGCGCAGGATTTCACGATCAACTTCCCGCTCGTCGACGGGCACGGAAACTTTGGTTCCGTGGACGGCGATCCCCCCGCGGCAATGCGTTACACCGAAGCGAGGATGTCCAAACTCGCGGCGGAAATGCTCCGCGATCTGGACAAAGAGACGGTCGATTATTATCCGACGTTCGACGATACGGGAATGCAGCCGTGCGTTCTCCCTTCTAGATTCCCCAACCTGCTCGTGAACGGGAGCGACGGCATCGCGGTCGGCATGGCGACGAATATCCCGCCGCACAACCTCGCCGAAGTTATCGGCGCAGTCATCGCGCAGATCGACAATCCCGACATCACCATAGAAGAGCTTATGGAGTACGTTCCCGCGCCCGATTTTCCTACGGGAGCCATTCTCATGGGCAGGGCGGGCGTCAAGCGCGCTTACCGCACGGGCAGGGGCAACTATATACTCCGCTCCAAATGCGAAATTGAAGATTACACGTCGGGCAACACGACCCGCACGCGCATCGTCGTCAACGAGATCCCGTACCAGGTCAATAAAGCGAGGCTGATCGAAAACATCGCCGACCTTGTCAAGGACAAGAAGATCGAAGGGATATCCGATATCCGCGAAGAATCCGACAGGGACGGCATGCGCATCGTCATTGAACTGAAAAAAGATGCGAACGCGCAGGTCGTGCTCAACACCCTTTACAAACATACGCAGCTGCAGACTTCCAACGGCATCACGCTTCTTGCGCTCGTGGACGGGGAACCCAAAGTCCTCAATCTCAAAGAGTGCATACACTATTATATCCTGCACCAGGAAGACGTCATCGTGCGCCGCACGAAGTTCGACCTCAATAAGGCGGAGGAGCGCGCGCACATCGTCAGCGGGCTCGTGCTCGCGCTCGCGAACATTGACGAAGTGATCGCGATCATCAAACAGTCTGCGGATAAATTTGCGGCGGCTGACAAGCTTATGCAGACGTTCGAGCTTTCCGACAAACAGGCAAACGCCATCCTCGAAATGCGGTTACAGCGCCTGACTTCGCTCGAAGTGGAAAAATTGCAGGAAGAACTGGAAGAACTCGAACGCACGATCGCAGACCTGAAAGACATTCTCGCGAACGAAAGCCGCGTTCTCGACATCATCAAGACAGACCTTCGCACCATCTCCGAAAAATATCCCAGCCCCAGAAAGACGGAGCTTTCCTACGATTACGGCGAGATCGACATCGAAGATCTCATCGAAGAGGAGGATATCGTCATCACAATGACGCACACGGGGTATATCAAGCGTCAGCCCGTAGCCGAATACAAAGCACAGCGCCGCGGCGGCATGGGTATCACCGCTCACAAGCCGAAGGACGAGGACTTTGTCGAAAAACTCTTCATTGCCTCCACGCACGACGATATTCTCTTCTTCTCCAGCTTCGGCAAAGTGTATTCCATCAAAGGATACGAGATCCCCGAGGCACAGCGTCAGGCGCGCGGCAGGGCGATCGTCAACCTTCTGCAGATCGATCAGGAAGAGAAGATCACTGCGATCATTCCGCTTACAAAGGATACGGAAGGCTATATTGCCATGGCAACGCGCAAAGGTCTGATCAAAAAGACTGCGCTCGAAGAGTTTGCGAATATCCGCAAAGTCGGTAAGATCGCGATCAAGATCACGGAAGGTGATGAGCTCATCTCTGTGCAGTTCACGACGGGCAAAGACGAGCTGATCATTGCTTCCAAAGAGGGCAAGTGCATCCGTTTCTCGGAGACAGGTGTGCGTGCGATGGGCAGAGATACGCAGGGCGTCAAAGCGATGGATCTCTCCGAGGACGATTATCTTGTCGATATGCTCGTCATCAAACCTGACTGCGAAGTGCTCACGATCACGTCGGGCGGCTACGGTAAGCGTTCAGACGTTGAGGATTACAGATTGCAGGGCCGCGCGGGCAAAGGTATCAAGGCGGGCGTGTTCAATGAGAAGACGGGTTGGCTCGTCAATCTGAAGATCGTCAACGAAAACGAAGATATCATGATCATTTCCAACAACGGCACGATCATCCGTATGCATGTCACCGATATTTCCAAGATCGGCAGGAACACGCAGGGCGTCCGCGTGATGCGGCTGAAAGACGCCGAGGTAGCAACAGTTACGGTTGCGCCGCGTGAGGAAGATGAAAACGAATCTTTACCCGATGAAAACGGCGACGAGATGTCTGATCTGTCCGACACGGGTGCATCGGCTGATGTCGTAACGTCGCAGGGCGATGCCTTTGATGAAACCACAGAAGACTCTGCGGCTTCAGACGAAGTCGGTTCGGACGGCGACAGCGGCACTGATGACGCCGAATGAGCAAGCAATTTGTTTCAAGCGATGACGTTGATGCCAAAGAATCCCGAATAAACGGGCAATTTGTTTCAGCCGAAGATGTCGACGTTGCAGGCAATTACAATGCCGAAAACGCCGCCGGGTCAATGAGCTGTCCGTGTCGTTAGAGGCGCTGCGCGCGGCGGGTGTTCTTTCGGAAAGAAATCTGCTTATAAAACTCTGCCGCAATAGAAGTGAGGTAAATCGGAAAAGCCCCGCTCTTCGGATCACCGAAGAGCGGGGCTTTCAGTTTATAGTCAAGCGTAGTATTCACCCTGCGGGCGGCTTGCATTTTTAGGAATCGATCGGATGCCGTTAGGCGCCCTTGCGGTTGAATTTGCGGTGAAATATCGGGCGCGCGGCAATAAGAAAGATTTCCCGCGTCCTCAGGTGAGTGCGGGAAATCTGTTTGATCGCATGAGCAAAGGGGACAAAAAGAATCGCCCTTAGATTGCCGTTATTTTGATTCGGGGGATTTTGTGCGAGGTTCTTTGACCGCGTTCCCGTTCAGTTTATCCGAGATACGGAGCAGTATGCCGGAGAGCGGGATACAAAGCATCACGATGAGCATTACGTACATGATCTGCACAAAGCCGACATGTTTATATCCTTCTGCCATATAATTTTCGTCTATAAAGATATTCGGGAGCAGAGTAAGGCAG
>CALVSU010000113.1 GCA_944359385.1 uncultured Clostridia bacterium
TCGGAGCTGTCGTTTTCATAGAAATAATTATACAGAATTTCCATTTCTACACCAAACGCTACATCATATACCCGCAAAGCGCCGTTTTCGTTGTTCCAGCATTCGAGCGCCGTATAATGCTTCGCGCCCGCAGCAACTTCCGCGTCGCGCTTTTCGCAATATTTCTGATACGTCAGCGTGTCTTTGTCCGTGCGCGGGAAATCGATGATCACTTCGCATTCGTACCGATCGAAAATGCTCGGCGAATCGGTGCTGCCCGCAAACCCCGCTATGTGGTCTTGGTCGGCGTGCGTTGCGATCACATATTCGAGCTTTCCGTCCTCGCAATATTTGTCGATATACGCCGCCGTTGCATCCGTGCTGTTCGCGCGCGAGCCCGCATCGATGAGGATGTCCGTATCGCCCGCTTTGATGTAAATGCTGTCGCCCGTATAATTGTTGCCCAGCTGCATGAAGTGAATGGACAGATCACCGCTCACATAAACGTCGCCGCCCTTCGGGCGCTTTATATAGGTATAGGCGCAGAATGCCGCGGCAAAACCGATGACGAGCGCCAGCAGGCAGGCAACAAAAGTCAGCCCCGCGGAAAATTTCTTTTTAGCCATTGATAAATTCCTCCGCCCCCGCAGGATCGCCCACGATAATCACCCGCACGAGCTGATATTCACCCCAGCGCAGATCGTCCACCGTGTATTTGATCTGATAAATGCCTTCCATGTTTGTGTCCAGCACGTCGAGATCGCCGCCCCGCACCACTTTTGCGGAAACATCTTTTCCGAAGGAAACAACGGTTGCGCCTTGCTCTGTATACGACTCCCCGAGCGAAAGGCGCACGACCTTTTCGCCGTTCAGGACGAACTTGTCGTTTTCCGTCAGTTTCACCGACAGAAAAATGCCCGCGATAATGCCGATCAGAAGAAACAGCACCGCAAGCGCGAGCGTGGCGGGATGTGATTTCTTTACCGCTTTTTCAGCCTGTTTGGATATCTCGCTTTTTCTCCGAGCCATAGCCACCTCCTTGAAACTGTGCTTATTCTATCACAAACCGCTCAAAATGTAAACCCGCCGCAAAAAGTTTTTTTTGCAAAAAAATAAGAGGAAACACATAATTTCTTACGCCTTCCCTCTCATTTTCCGAAAGAAAATCTTAAATTTTAATATTTTTTTATCGGTTTTCGAAAAAAATCTTCTTTTTTCCCTTCCTTATCAAAAATACGCAAAATTTTTCTTTTCTTCCTGATTGCGCCCCGCTTTCTCCTGCGGGTGCATGTTTCTATATCTGAAGCTTTCTTTCTCTGCGCCGTCGTAACGCAATTTGATTTCCGCTCAAATATAAATCATTTCTGCCGCATTCAAAGCGTGACTATATATGAAAGCGGCAATATTTTTCGACAAACTCTTCTCATAACTTTCTTATTCAACCAACCTGTCATATCACCGCTGACAGTAACAGTATCTGCGCTTTTACGGCAAATATACGCGGGGCGCAAAAATTTTTTTGCGCCCCGTGTATATTCTCTATGATCGGATATTCCCGCCGCATTTGACGGCAAACTTTCCGCACGGTTTTCTACCCGTTTGATTCTCCGCGCTGATTATTCACCCTGCCACGACAGACTTTTCTCGCGAATTTCAGTCCGACTGATTTTCCGCGAGAGTTACTCTCAGCCGCGAATCTGCCCGTTGCCGCGGATCTGATATTTGTAAGACGTCAGCTCACGCAGGCCCATAGGACCGCGTGCGTGCAGTTTTTGCGTGGAGATACCCATCTCCGCACCCAGCCCGAACTCAAACCCGTCCGTAAAACGCGTGCTCGCATTCACATAGACGGCGGCGCTGTCCACTTCGTCCAAAAACTTATCCGCAGCCTCTGCGTTTTCCGTCATGATGCAATCGCTGTGATGGGTGCCGTACTTGTTGATATGCGCGATCGCCTCTTCCACGCCGCTCACGATCTTGACAGAAATTTTCAATCCGAGAAATTCCGCGTAAAAATCATCTTCCGTCGCAGGCACAAGATCGGGCAATATTTTGCGGCATTTTTCGCACGCGACGATCTCCACATTCTTTTCACGAAGCGCAGCAACGATCTCGCCGAGATGTTTTTCGGCATATTCTTCGTCGATAAGAAGGCTCTCGCAGGCATTGCAGACGCTCGTGCGCTGTGTCTTGGCATTGATCAGAACGGGAAGCGCTTTGCCGATGTCCGCGCTCTTTTCAAAATATACATGACAGTTGCCTGTTCCCGTTTCGATGATGGGCACCGTCGCGTTTTCGACCGCGCTTCGGATGAGCGACGCACTGCCGCGGGGAATGAGAACGTCGATCAGCCCGTTCATCTTCATGAACTCAACCGAGCTTTCCCTCGACGTGTCCTCAATGAGCTGGATAAATTCGGGATCGAACCCCGATTCGCGCAATGCATCTTTGATGACCGAAGTCACCGCCATATTTGAACGGATCGCGTCTTTGCTCCCGCGCAAAACGACCGCGTTGCCGCTTTTGATACAAAGACCGATCGCGTCGGCGGTGACGTTGGGACGCGCTTCATAAATGATGCCGAGAACGCCGAGCGGCACGCGCACGCGGCGAAGCTGCAGACCGTTATAAAGCTCGCGCTCTTCGAGCACTTCGCCGACGGGACACTTCAGCTGTACGAGTTTTTCAAGCCCCGTCGCGATCCCGTCGATTCTCTTTTCGTCCAACATGAGACGGTCGACAAACTGCGCGCCGCGCGTACAGTTTTCTATATCCTTCCTGTTTTCCGCGATGATAAACTGCGCCTTTTCGCGAAGCGCTCCCGCCGCCGCAATGAGCATCAGATTCATTTTGTCTTCGCCTGCCAACGAAATAGACGCGAGATGCTCTTTCGCTTTCACACAGGTCTCTCTGACGGTCATAAGTCGTCCTCCCTTTTTATCAAATTATGTCAGGCATAGTACCTGACATAATCCAAATTTTAATAATTTATTCCTCGTCTTCCTCGTCTTCAGGCAGATCTACGTTGTGATAGACATCCTGCACGTCGTCGAGTTCTTCCAGTTTGTCGAGCAGTTTTACAAACTTTTCCACGTTCTCGTCGCTGAGCGTGATCTTGTTTTGCGGGATCATGCGCACTTCCGCTTCGAGAAATTCTATGCCCTTCCCTTCAAGAAATTTGCGGACATCCGAAAACGCCGCGGGATCGGTAAAGATCTCAAAGACGTCGTCCTGCACGACGATATCGTCCGCGCCGGCCTCGATCGCGTATTCGGTAACGGTATCCTCGTCGAGATCGAGCGTGCGTTCCACCACGAGCAGACCTTTGTTCGTGAACATATACGATACGCAGCCCGTACTGCCGAGTTCGCCGCCGCATTTGGAAAGCGTGCTTCTCACGTCGCCCGCCGTGCGGTTTTTATTGTCCGTCAGCGTGCTGATGATGAGCGCAGAACCGCCGACGCCGTAACCCTCGTACACGAGCGTTTCAAAGTTCACGTTCCCGAGTTCGCCCGCTGCCTTTTTGATACAGCGCTGTATGTTGTCGTTGGGCATATTATTCGCCTTCGCCTTCGCGATCGCATCGGCAAGTTTGCTGTTCGTTTCGGGGTTCGGGTTGCCCTTTGCCGCCACAGAGATCTCCCTGCCGAGTTTCGTAAATATGCGTCCGCGCGCCGCGTCCGCCTTGCCCTTCTTTGCCTGAATGTTATGCCACTTGCTGTGTCCTGACATATAACTCTCCTTTTTTCTGATTTACAATTCAATAGGTTGCGCAACCGTCCTGACCTTATCTCCGCACGCCCGAAGGCGCTCCGATGGATCCGCAGAAAACGTCGCCTTTTCGCATATACGCCGTGAAAAATGCGGTCATTCTGCGCATACGCCGCGTTCATTTCAGATCGCGCGGCGCGAGTTCATACATGAGAATACCCGCCGAAACCGCCGCGTTCAGACTTTCGCAACTGCCGCGCATGGGTATGCTGACCGTTTTAGAACAAAGGGCGCGGACCTCCCGACGCACGCCGTTCGCTTCATTCCCGATGACGAGACAAAACTTTTCGGGTGCGGAAAAATGAAAGACGTTTTCCCCGTCCATATCCGCGCACAGAAACGGAACGGCAGATACGAGCCGCGACAGTTCCTCATCCCCGATCTCGTGCAGACGAACGAAAAATATCCCGCTCATCGCAGATCGCACGCATTTCGGTGCATAAGGATCGCTGCAGCCGCGCAAATAGACGTCTTCATATCCGGCCGCGTTCGCCGTGCGCAGAATCGTGCCCAGGTTTCCGGGGTCGGAGACGCCGTCCAAAAGAAGACATCTTCCCGCAGGCGGCGCAAACGGCACTTCGGGAATCTTTAGAACGGCAAGGATTCCTTGCGGCGTCGCTTCTTCGGACAATTTCATAAAGACCTCGTCCGACACCGCGACCGCCCTGTCCTCCGCATACAGCTCCCCTTTATATCTCGGGGAATAGACGATATGCACGATCTCTTTGCCCGCAAGAAAAGCTTCCCTGACCTGCTTATATCCTTCGATCAGATATTCCCCGTATTGCGTGCGGTATTTTTTATCTTTCAGCGATGCAATGCGCTTGACAAAATCATTTTGCCTTGATGTGATCATAATCGATATAAAACCGACTGCCCCGCGAAAGCGGAGACAAGCATCCGCCGTCCGCACAAAACGGCCGACATAAAAAGTGCCGGCCGCGCAAAAGCGATATTCTAAATACCGCCGACCGCAAAACAGCCGATATTCAAAATACGGACGGTCGCAAAAAAATCGATATACAAAAAACCTTCTTAACGAATTCATTAAGAAGGTTTCGCGCGTTAAGCTATAGCGGCTTTCGCTTTCTCGGCAAGAGCGGCAAAAGCGGCCGCGTCGTTGACGGCGATATCAGCGAGAACCTTTCTGTTCAGGTTGATTCCGGCAACCTTCAGACCGTGCATGAATTTGCTGTAAGACAAGCCGTTCATGCGTGCGGCGGCATTGATCCTTGCGATCCAGAGCTGGCGGAAATCTCTCTTCCTGTTCTTTCTGCCGACATAGGCATACATGAGAGATTTCATGACCGCTTCGCGCGCGATCCTGTAAGATTTACTCTTGGAACCGAAGTAGCCTTTGGAAAGCCTGAATATTTTTCTGCGTTTTTTGACCGCGTTTACACTTCTTTTGATACGCATAACACTTTACTCCTTATGACTTATTTCTTGTAAGGAATCAAATTCTTTACCGTCGATTCCTGAGTTTCGTTGACGAACGCCGTCTGACGCAAATTTCTCTTCCTCTTCCTGGGCTTTTCACCCGTCTTGTGGTTTTTGCCCGACTGCGCTCTTTTCACCCTGCCGCTTCCGGTTATGTCGAAACGTTTTTTAGAACCGCTGTGGGATTTCTGTTTAGGCATATGTTTGTCCTCCAAAATATTTTCTCTCCGCTCCCGCGCTCGCGGGTACGGTCACAAGCTCAATTCATGTTTTTTCCTGCCGCCGTATAGTCGGAACAGGTCATTGCTTTGCGGGCGAAAGCATCATCGTGATGTTTCTCCCTTCGTTTGCGGGTTTTTTGTCCATGGCCGCCTTTCCGTCGAGCATCTCAAAAAATTTGTTCATAACATCGAT
>CALVSU010000114.1 GCA_944359385.1 uncultured Clostridia bacterium
AAGTTTTTTAATCTTTGCATGAAACTTTGTCCCGAGTCGTGCTTCGTAAGCGCCTCGCCATAAAGCGTAAAGCAAAAACGGAGTTCATGCCGTATAATGCGGCATGAACTCCGTTTTTTAAAAAGTCAACATTCTGCACGCGATAACCTGCGATCCGCTTGCATCAGACACGGAAAAAGGTATGCCATGCTCAAATTAGTTTACGCAAAATCCGAGCGTTTTCAAAAAGGTTTTGCACAGCTGTATCCACTGCCTCGTATAAATGCAAGGCTCGGATACGGGACGGGTATGTTCGATCTCCTCTTTACAGACGGACATCCCGTGCCAGCCTTCGCGGAAAATATGCAATTCAACGGGCACGCCTGCGTTGAGATACGCTTCATACAGGCGCAGCGAATTTTGCGGAGGCACACAGGTATCGGGCGTATTTGCCCAGATAAAGGCAGGCTTGCACGCAGGACGGACTTTTTTATCGATGGAGTAATCGTCCGCATTCACAGCCTTTCCGCAAAAATTTTCAAAGGAACCGAGATGCGCGATCTTCGGGTCAGACGAAATCACGGCATACGAATAAACCGAAGCATCGGGACGCACCTTCACGCATTCATCGCCGAACAGGTCGCGCACGGCGGGATCGTCCCAAAGAGTGCTGATACAGCCGAGCAGGTGTCCGCCCGCGGAAAACCCGATCGCCGCGATTTTGTCAGGCAAAATATGGAACTGCTCCGCATTCTTGCGTATGTACATCATCGCCATCGCCGCCTGTGTGATCTGCACGGGATACGTCAGCGGCGCAATATCATATTGAAGGACGAACACGTCGTATCCTTCGACAAAATATTCCCAAGCCACGGGATCGGCTTCCCGCTGGGATACAAAGCCATATCCGCCGCCGGGGATCACGAGCATTGCGGGCCTGTGCGCTGCGGCGTCGCCCATTTCAGGCATGGCGCTATGGCGGTAAACAACGAGTTTTCCGTTCTTTTCGTCTTTTCTTTTTAATCCGAAATAAGAAAGCAAATCAATCGTCTCAGTGATCATCTTTTTTACCTCTTTTTTCTATTGATCCTCTTTTTTATCGCTGCTCGCCCGATCGATGGCCGCGAGCTCTTCGTCCGTAAATTCAGTGTCGACATGGGTAAGGTTGTCCAAGATCTGTGCCCTGCGCGACGCACCGAGAATGACAGTCGCAACCTCTTCTTTTCTCAAAACCCATGAAAGCGCCATCTGCGCCAGGCTCTGTCCGCGCCCCTTTGCGATCTTGTCGAGATCGGCGATCTTTGCACGCTCTTGCTCGGTCAGAACAGATCTTTTAAGGGAAGCGTCACGGCTCATGCGACTGTCCTCGGGAACGCCTTTAAGATACTTGTCCGTCAAAAGTCCTTGCGCAAGCGGGCTGTACACGGCAATGCCGACGCCGCAATCCTTTGCCGTTTCAAAGGACCCGTCCGTTTCGGGAGTGCGGTCTAACACGGAATATTGCAGCTGATTGAGGACGATCGGCACCTTCATCTCTTTGAGCATCTCCGCCGCCTCTCGCGCGCGGGCACCGTAATTTGAAATGCCGATATAGAGCGCCTTGCCGCTGTCCGTGATCTGTTTGAATGCGGCGCATGTTTCCTCAAGCGGCGTTTTAGGGTCCGGACGATGATGATAATAGACATCGACGTAGTCCAGCCCGAGATTTTTCAGACTCCTGTCCAGGCTTGCAATGAGATATTTTTTTCCGCCGCCGTCGCCGTAAGGCCCGCGCCACGCGGGAAAGCCCGCTTTTGTGGAAATACACATCTCGTCGCGGTAACTCTTGAGATCGTTTGCGAGAATGCTTCCGAAATTGCGTTCCGCCGCACCCGCACCGGGTCCGTAGTTATTCGCAAGATCAAACGCGGTGATGCCGCTGTCGAAAGCGCCGAAGACCATATCGCGCATATTTTCGTAGCAGTCCGTCGAACCGAAATTGTGCCACATGCCCAAAGAAAATCGGGAAAGCACGAGTCCGCTCCTGCCTGCGCGGCGGTATTCCATTCCCTTCATATACCTGTCCGCAGCGACGGCGTGCTCTCTGTTCCGTCTGAACATCTCTTTCATCCGTTCGGGATCCATTTGAAAGCCTCCTTTCAAATCCCTTTAATTGTAAAATAAAACTTTCAAAAAGTCAACAGAACGGAACGTTCACCTACACAAAAAAGAGAGATTTTTTGCTTTGCCCGTCACTCATATTCATCATAACTGCGTCTGTCGCGAGCTTCCTGTTCGGGAGAAAAACCGCAAACCCCCTTTTGTTTTTTATTCGGACCGCATCCCGATCCCGGCGTCGTTTTGAGATCGACCAATACCACGTCCGTCCCGATCTTGACGATATTTTTCAACGGAATAAACAGATCGTTGTTTTTGAAAATGCGGAATTTTTTGCCAGGCACGACGATACCGAATGTTTTTCCCTCGGGAAAAGAAAAAATCACGTCACAGGTCCTGCCCAGATTCCTTCCGTCCACTACATTGACGACGCTCTTGCACCTGAGTTCGGAATAAGAAGTTTCCATTGAATCCGCCTCCGATCCTGTCTTTGCCGACAAGGCATATAATCATTATATGCCGCACCCCCGCCAAAGTTACCGGGCGGCGGACTTTTTGCCATGAACACCGAGTGAAATTTTAACCGCTCACTTTTCATTTTTTTGCCTGAAAGAAATTTTTCGGCACACTTCTTTTTTCCCGAAAGAAACTTATCCTCAAAGATCCTTCTTATATCCGACGTCAATAGAAAATATAAAACCGCCCCGCGACCGCGTTTTTGACGCGGTCGCGGGGCACATTTCTCCACTTAAAATTCATATGCAATATTTTGGCGGATAGAGCTGATCGCACTCTTTTCAAGGCGGGATACCTGCGCCTGCGAGATCCCGACCTCATCGGAGATCTCCGTCTGTGTTTTACCCTCGTAATAGCGCAAGAACAAGATCTTTCGCTCTCTTTCCCCGAGCCTTGCCATCGCCTCGGAAAGAGCGGCGTGTTCCGTCCATACCTCGTCGTTGTTTTTCTCGTCGTAGATCTGGTCCATCAACATTAGCGTATCGCCCGACTTGTTGTTGTAGACGGGATCGAACAGCGACACGGGGTCGGAGATCGCATCCAGCGCATAGACGACTTCTTTTTCCTTCACGTGCATTTCCGCCGCAATCTTTTCGATAGTCGCTTCCTCGTCGCGTTCTTCGATGCTCTCGCGCGCTTTGAGCACCTTGTACGCGGTATCGCGTATACTCCTCGAAACGCGCAGAGAGTTGCCGTCACGAAGGAACCTTTTGATCTCGCCGAGGATCATCGGGACGCCGTAGGTCGAAAAGCGCACCCCCAGATTCGGATCAAAGCCGTCTATCGCTTTTAAAAGCCCGATACACCCCGCCTGAAAGACGTCGTCCGCATTGGCGTTTTTTGCCCAGAACCTCTTGACGAGGGAAAGGACCAGCCGCATATTTCCTACGATGAACCTGCGGCGCGCCTCTTCGTCGCCCTCTTTCAGCCGACGCATCAGCTCGTCGCTCTCGGCGGCAGTAAGGAGCGGCAATCCCGCCGTATCCACGCCGCATATCTCTACTTTACTCAGCATACGCCTACCTCCCCGTGTTTACACAGAAAGAGTATGTACATCGCTAAGAGAATTATACGCTGCCTTTTGTCACAATTTTTATAGCAAACGTTTCAACGGTTTTATGTTTTTTGCATAGCTCACAGCTCACGGTTTTAAGATTTTACATAGCATTTCACAGGTTTTATGATTTTCCGCGGACAGCTCACAGGTTTCATGATTTTTGCACGGCAAAAGCTGCGCCGCCCTGCGTAAATATACGCAGGGCGGCGCATTCTTCCGAAAATTACAAAACAGCCGCAGGTTTTTCAGAAATTTTACCTTCCGCGCATAAGGATCAGACAAGTTTGCTCATTTCGCTCTTGAGTCTTCGGATGATCTTCTTTTCAAGTCGGGATATGTACGACTGAGAGATGCCGAGAAGATCGGCGACGTCTTTCTGCGTCATCTCGTCTCTGCCGTCCAGCCCGAAGCGCAGGCACATGATCTTCTGCTCGCGTTCGGGGAGTTTTCTGAGCGCGTCGCGCAAAAGCTGTTTTTCGACGCCCGTTTCGACGTCTTTATACACGACGTCGCTGTCGGTGCCGAGCACGTCGGACAAGAGAAGTTCGTTCCCTTCCCAGTCTGTGTTGAGCGGTTCGTCGAAAGATACCTCACTCCTGAGTCTGGCAAGACGCCTCAAATACATTAAGATCTCGTTTTCGATACAGCGGGAAGCATAGGTAGCAAGCTTGATGTTCTTATCCGGTCTGAACGAATTGATCGCCTTGATCAGCCCGATCGTTCCGACGGAAACGAGATCGTCCGAATCCGCACCCGTATTGTCAAACTTGCGCGCGATATAGATGACCAGCCGCAGATTGTGTTCGACAAGGTCGGACTTGACCTGCTCGTTCCCAAGAGAAAGTTTGCCTAAAAGGTCGGATTCCTCCTCCTGCGAATAAGGAAGCGGCAATGCTTCGCTGCCGCATATGTAATCCAGAACATTGTCTTTGAGATTCATCTTGCGTAAAAGCTGTCTGATCGCGTCTTTCAATCCCGCCATTTCAACCGACTCCCCTGCTTTTTGTTATCTCTTCCGCGAAGGAACACGGCAAGATCACGTCGTACTCGCCGAGCTTTTCACGGCTTATCCCGATCGCCGCATTCTCTATTATATTCACACGATCGCCGCAATATATCTCCATTTTCTCGATCGTAAAAACATTTATTTCGCTCCTCCCGTTCACCGTGCCGACGCACACTTTCTCGCAGGCGGTGTTTTCCGTAAAAAGCCCGTCTGAAAGCAGGCGGAGCGCAAGCGCCCTGTCCGCTACAGCTACCGGGCGCCCATCCTTTGTCGTCAGTCGATTGCCCGTATCGGCAAACCCCTTTGCTTCCGTCTTTTTTCCTCGAAAAAAAAGAACGCATCGGCAAGTAAGCGATAAGACTTTTCGTCTCCCCGACAAAAACCGCACAAGCCGCACGGATAAAAATGCAAAGGCCACCGCACCGAGGACCAGAATACCCGAAGGCAGGGTCTGCGCGGTGTATTCGATCTCTCCTTCCCCGCCCGCGGAAAATCGCGCAAACAGGGCGGTGAGCATCCCCGCAAAGGCAAACATATATCCGACAAAAGCGAGCGAACAGAGAACATACGTCTTCTTCTTTTTAAAAGAAGCGGCAAAAAAGGGCAGCATGGCGGCGACGGCGTATTTTATCAGAAGATCGATCGGTTCAGGCAGAACATAGTACAGACGGAAAACAGCATACCCTGTGCCGAGCACCGCGCCCAATAATGCGGTGAGAGCGATGCGCCACAGCTTTGTGTCCCCTTTTACCGTCTTAACCGCGCAATATAAAAGCGCGGCATCCGCGCTGAAATTATTGATGAAGAGCAAATCGATATAGACCGTCAGCCCGCATCACCTCTCCGCGTTCTTTTACTTTATTATAAAACTTATTTTTTCATAAATTTTGAAATTCTTTGGTCCGTAAAGTCGAATTTTGTCCTTCTCCGCCCCGACCTTGCTTCG
>CALVSU010000115.1 GCA_944359385.1 uncultured Clostridia bacterium
GCGGAGAGGAAGAATAAACAGCCGCATAAAAAAGTCGGACAGCGACCGTCAATGCTCTCTGCGCTTGTAAAGAGCGCTCGGAGCGGATACCGACATATAATCAAAAATGCCCCGCGGCGCGCAATTTTGCGCGCCGCGGGGCATTTTATCGAAATATTCATGCCGCTTTCGCGGCGGGCAAACGACGCGGAATTCTCCGCATATACGCACAAACAAGCGGATGCGGAATTTACGCATATGCGGCTGGGGGCATTCGTCCGCTACGCATGGTGCGGCGCGCATATGTCGGCGTCATATGCGGCGGGCGACATATGCAGGCGTATGCGGCAAAGCGCGTGCGCGTCAGCCGAGATTTTTGAAGGAAAACCGCGTAAAGCGGACGCGCGAATGGGGTTCGGCGTACATACCGAACGCGCCCGAAGGGAAACATTCGGGGTCGGCAAAGCGGAAAATAAGATCGTTTCCGCAGAAGACGGAGAGCACATTTTTCTCCGCGCGGAAGGTAAATCCGCGCGCGATCTCATCGGGCGAGAGGGGTTTTTCCGCGATCTTGCAGGCGGCGTACTCGTATTTGAAGAGGGCGGCGCGATCTTCGGACAGGCACAAATAATAGCCGCAGAAGGAGTACGGGTTGGAGGGCCACTTTCTGTTGGCGCAAAAGTTGGTCGTGCGCAGCAGGAGACCGCCTCTGCCCGAACGGACTTCGATGCGGCAGGAGATCTCATAATCGGAAAGGCCGCTGTTGCCGAAACGGAAAAAGCATTTGTCTTCGCCCCCTTCGTTCTCCGCGGCGTATTCTCCGTCTTTTTCGGCGAGAGAAAAACCGAGCGCGAGCGGCGCGTTTTCGGGCTCGCCCGTTTCCTTTGCGGGGGCGGGAGAGGCGAGAGAAAAACCGAGCGCAAGCGGCGCGTTTTCGGGTTCAACAGTCTCTTTTGCGGGGACAGGAGAGGGAAGAGAGGAAAAAGCGAAATCTCCGAGCGGCAGCTTTTCGGAAAAGGAGAGGGCGGAAAAAACCAGCTCTCCTTCGGTCACCTGCAGGCGCACGGTCTGTATGCCCTTTTTCCGAAAAGCGAAGGTCCCGACGGGCACGTCGGCGGTCCCTTCCGAAAAATCGGCGCCGTCAAAGGAGAATTCCTGCGTCAGACCGCCCGCCGTCAGGGTAAAACGGCAGTCTTTTGAAGACGCGGCGGCGCGCACGGTCAGCACGTATTCGCCCGTTCTTTGGATGTTCATGAGATAATCGGCGCGTTCGCCTGCGGCGAACGTGACGAAATGACACCCGTCTTCAAAGCGGCTGTGCTCTGCTTCCCCCTCGCGGCAGCCCGACCTGTCGGGTGCGGCGCATTTTGAAAGGAGAGAGCCTTTCAGATAGCCGTGCGCGGGGAAGGCGCAGGGCAGATTTTTGGGTTCGTCCGCATCCGAAGAGCCGAAAGCCTCCCTCGTGCAGCGAAGACAGGTCCCTTCCGTTTTTTGTCCGAAGCCCAGCCTGCCTTTTCCGAAATTTTCGTAAAGGCGAAAAACGCGCCTTCCGTCGAGCCAGATCTCCGCGCGCTCGTAACCATTGACGGCGCGGACGGTGTGCGCTGTGTCCGCATTGCCCGAAAAAGCGGGCTTTTCCGACGTTTCCTCCTTTCCGTCCCTGCACTTCGTCAGGGCGATCTTTCCCGCCGCCAAAGTCAGGCGCGTAAAATTTTGTTCATTTTTCCATGCGAGGTACAGCTCCTGCTCACCGATGAAATCAAACTCCGCCGTGTACAGCGCTTCTTCCTGCGCTGTGAGTTTTTTGCCGTCCGTTTCGGCGAGCGCGCATCCTTCCGACCCGAAATCGGCGGCGCGGGGCGCGGGACAGTCGGTCATGCCGAGTCCGTTGAGAAAGAGAAATTTTCCGTTCGTGAAATACCGCCCGAGCGCAAAACGGCGGCGGATGCTGTCGGCGCCCTCGGGTGTGCCGTCAAATCTGTCCAGATCGGCGATGTGGTATGCCGTGTATACGCTGTCCAGATCGGGCCCGCAGAAATTGCTCGAATGCCCGATCCCGCGATAGGTTCGGAGTATTTTTTCGTCCGCGCCCATGCCCGCGCGCAGATAGACGTTGTCGCTCCCCGTATTCAGCGCGACGAGGTTGTGCGGCGTGTATTTCCCCGCGCACGAAAGAGAGGAAAAGAGGAAGGGGGAACGCGTATGGCAGTAAGCGATGCGGTAATCCGCGCTCATGAAATGATTGCCCGTAAAGGTGAGGTAGCCGTCGTCGCCGCGGTAAAAATGGTGCGGTCCTTCTGTCCAGTGACCGAGGTTGACGGGGTCGGAAATGTGCGTCGGCTCGGAGATGACTTTCATGCGTTCGCCGTCGTCGCAAAGTTCCACAAAGCTGATGCCGTCGCCGCCGAAAAACGCGCTGACGAAAAACAGCCTGTCTTCTTCCGAAACAAAAAACGAGCCGTCGATCCCCATGTCCAGATTGTCGGAAATGCGCACGAACGGTCCCGTCGGGCTGTCCGCGCGGAAAAATCGGTGTCCCGTGCCGTTCGGCGAACAACACAGATAGAATTTCCCGTGATAATATACAGTTTCGGGTGCGTACCCGCCGTCCGTTTCCCCGTCGTCGCCGCCGTAGGTCCTGCCGACGTATTCCCAGGAGATCAGATCGCGCGAAGTGTAGCAGGGAAGCCCGTTTCCCGTTACATATAAATAATAGATCCCGCGAAAACGCATGACGAAAGGATCCGCGATCTCGTTTACGTCTCCTTCTTTCATGGGCAGATAAATATAGTTGTGGTAAAAAGTGCGGGAAAACATGGCGATTCTCCTTGCGTTTTTTCTTTCATTATAGGCAAAAACTGTATGTTTGTCAATTTTTCGTTTTCAAAAATACACGGTATTCTCTGTAAAGTCTCTTTTGGGAGCGGCGGGCTCTTCGGCGAAGCTGTTTGCGGGCACCCGTCGGATAAAGTCATGTTTCGGGGCGGAGGATGTGATTTATTTTCATCGGTTTTTCGTTTTTTTAATTTTCGGCGGGGTCAAAAAAGTTTTCCGCATTGTCTTGACAGTTGTCGTGTTTTCGTGTATAGTGTCATCAAAGGATATAGGCAGGTCGGAAGGCAATGGACATACGAGAAGAAATACGCGCGCTGAAAGAGCGCGAACAAGCGGTGATACTTGCGCATTATTATGCGCCCGACGAGGTGCAGGCGATCGCGGACTATGTGGGGGATTCCTTTTTCCTTGCGAAAGCCGCGGCAAAGACGGAGGCAAAGACCATCGTCTTTTGCGGGGTACATTTCATGGGGGAGAGCGCAAAGATCCTCAACCCGTCGCGGCGGGTGCTCATGCCCGATCTTTCCGCCGACTGCGCGATGGCGCACATGGCGACGGCGGAGCAGATCCTGAAACTGCGCGAAGAAGTGCGCGACCTGGCCGTCGTCTGTTATATCAATTCTACGGCGGCGCTCAAAGGGCTTTCCGACGTGATCGTGACATCGTCCAACGCGGAAAAGATCGTGCGCGCGCTCAAAGAGAAGAACATTTTGTTCATTCCCGATCAGAATTTGGGCAGTTATATCGCGTCGAAGGTGCCCGAAAAGACCTTTTATTATTCGGGGGGCTACTGCCCCGTGCACGCTTTTCTTTTGGCGAAGGACGTCCTCGCGGAGAAGAAAGCGCATCCGAAGGCGGAAGTTCTGACGCACCCCGAATGCATCGGGGAAGTGCGCGCTGTATCCGATTTTATCGGCAGTACGGCGGACATCATAAAATACGCGGAAAAGAGCGGCGCGGACGAGTTCATCGTCTGTACGGAGCCGGGGGTGCTGTACGAACTCAAAGCGCGCTGTGCGGGCAAGGTCTTTTACCCCGTGAGCATGGTATGCGCGGACATGAAGAAAAACACGCTCGAAGGGGTGCGGGACTGTCTTTTGCACGGCTCGGGGGAAGTGGTCATGCGCGAAGAGGAGATGGAAGCCGCGCGGCGGCCGCTCGAGCGGATGCTCGAACTTGCAAAGTGAGGAAATTATGCCGAAGATCGAAGAAAAATACGGCGTTCTGATCGCGGGAACGGGGGTTGCGGGGCTTAACTGCGCCCTGCATCTGCCGAAGGATGCCACCGTTCTGATGCTCAGCAAGGACGTTTCGGACAAGAGCGATTCCTTTCTGGCGCAGGGCGGGATCTGCGTTCTCAAAGCGGACGACGACTACGAGAAATATTTTGACGACACGATGCGCGCGGGGCATTACGAGAACGACGCGGGCGCGGTGGAACTGATGATCAGAAGCTCGCCGCACGTCATCGAGGAGCTCGTCGGGCGCGGCGTCGCCTTTGCGCGCGACGAAAAGGGAAATTTCCGCTATACGCGAGAGGGCGGGCACAGCGTCCCGCGCATTCTCTTCCATGACGACGTGACGGGCAAAGAGATCACCTCGCACCTGCTCGCGGAAGTGAAAAAACTTCCCAACGTCACCATTCGGGAAAACGCGGAGCTTGTCGACGTGATCGCGGAAGACGGGGAGTGCTTCGGCGGCGTCATCCGCGAGCGGGAAAGCGGAAAATTGTATACGGTCTATGCCGATCATACCTTGCTCGCGACGGGCGGCGTGGGCGGACTTTATGAAAATTCCACCAATTACAGGCACCTGACGGGCGACGCGCTGGCGATCGCCATGAAAAACGGGGTCGCCGTGGAACACCTCGATTATGTGCAGATCCACCCCACTACCTTTTATTCGGAAAAGCACGGCAGGCGTTTTCTCATTTCCGAATCGGTGCGCGGCGAAGGGGCGGTGCTCTACGACAAGAACATGCGGCGGTTCTGCAACGAACTTCTCCCGCGCGACATCGTGACCAGCGAGATCCGTGCGCAGATGAAAAAAGACGGCACGAAACACGTCTGGCTGGATATGCGTCCGATCGGGGAAAAGACGGTCAGGGAGCATTTCCCGACCATTTACAGGCGTTGCCTGGACGAAGGGTACGACGTTCTCAAAGAGCCCATTCCCGTGGTGCCCGCCCAGCACTATTTCATGGGCGGCATCAAAGTGGACAAGGACGGCAGGACGAACATGAAGCGGCTGTACGCCGCGGGCGAGACCGCCTGCAACGGCGTGCACGGCAAAAACCGTCTCGCGAGCAACTCTCTTTTGGAGAGTCTCGTCTGGGCGGAACGCGCGGCGGCGGCGATGACGTCGGGAGAGGAGGGCGCGATCGCGCGCTTCCCCGAAAAAGATCTTGCGGCGTATGCCGATTACGGCGCGCTCAAACAGGAATATGCGAAGGCGATCCGCGAAGAGGCGGAAAAGGAGGCGTATTGTGATTGACGAAGTGAGCATGAAGATCCGCGCGGACGAGCTCATCCGCATGGCGCTGGCGGAAGACGTGACCAGCGAAGACGTTTCGACAAACTGTGTTCTCGGCGATTACGCGTTCGGGGAAGCGGACCTGATCGCAAAGCAGGACGGCGTCGTGGCGGGGCTTCCCGTGTTTGCGCGCGTCTTTTCCGTCCTGGAAGAG
>CALVSU010000116.1 GCA_944359385.1 uncultured Clostridia bacterium
GCGACCGCGATGCCGAGGCACACGAGCAAAAGCACCGACAAAACGCTTATCAAAAATATTTTTTTCATATTTTCTCCTCTTTATCAATGAAATTATAATTATTTTATTAAAGTATATCATACATAAAAGCATTTGTCAATACGGATAAACAATTTGCCTCGGTCTGCCAATAAAACAAAAAAGCGCGGTACTAAACCGCGCTTTTGAAAGTTATAAAATGGAAGGGAAAATACCGCTGATCAGGATCGCCGCCATACAGACAGGCGCTATATAACGTATCATGATCTTATAATACATTCTGTAACCCTTTCGGCGCATCCCGATCTCATCCATAAGAGAATTGGTATCGGAAAAATATCCCGCGACGATACAGGTTATAATGGCGACGATCGGCATGAGAATGCTGTTCGATACATAGTCAAATATATCCAAAACCCCCTTTCCGCCGATCTTTATCATGCTGAGCGGGCCGAACCCGAGAGAAGAAAGGCACCCGAGCACGAGCATGATACCAAGGACAATGAGACAAGATACCCAGCGTTTGAGATGGCAGTTTTCACGAAGGACCGCCACGATCGCCTCGACCAGCGAAATAGAAGAAGTCAGCGCCGCAAACAGAACAAGCACGAAAAAGATGACGCCGATGACCCTTCCCCCGAGCATCCCGTTAAACACCTGCGGAAGAACGATGAACATGAGCGAAGGGCCTGATTCGCTCATGGCGTCCGTCGCGGCCTGTCCGCCGCCCGTCACCGAATAGATCGAAGGAATGATGATGAGTGCCGCAAAAATCGCAAACAGCGTATCACAGATAGAGATCTGCCTGCCGGATTTCTGTATGCTCGCGCTCTTTTTCATGTAAGAGCCATACGTGATCATGATACACATCGCGAGCGACATAGAGTAGAAAAGCTGACCGAGCGCCGCGAGCAATGTCTGCGGTCTGAAATCCTTGAAATCGGGTACGAACAGTTTTTTAACGCCCGCAAGCGCGCCCGGCTGGCACATCGCATAGACGGCGAGGAAAACGGCAAGGATCGCGAGAAGCGGCATCAGGATCTTGCTGACGCGTTCGATCCCCTTCTGCACGCCGAACACGACGACGAGCACGGTCGCCGCCGCAAAAATGAGGAAAAACACGATAGGCTGCCATGCGTTGCTCCTGAAAGCTATAAAAAATGATTCCGATGAAGCAGCCGAAGAAAAAGCCGCCATGTCGCCCGAAAGGAATGCCCAAAGATATTTAAGCACCCAGCCGCCGATGACGCTGTAATACGGAACGATAATGATCGGCACGATCAGACAGACAAAACCGAACCATTTGAATTTTTTATTCAGCGAAGCAAATGCGCCGATAACGCCTTTGCCCGTCTTTCTGCCGATCGCAATTTCCAGTACGAGCAGACAAAATCCGAACGTCACCGCGAGCGCTATATAACAAAGCAGGAACATACCGCCGCCGTACTGCGCCGCAAGATAGGGAAAACGCCACAAATTCCCCAACCCGACAGCGGAACCCGCCGCCGCAAGCACAAATCCGAGTTTACCCGAAAAGCCCACGCGCTTTTTCGGAGCAGTCTCTCCGCCTTCCTGCGGCATCGCTTCCGCAGTTTCGGCAGGAGCCGAATCTTCCGCAAAGTCGCCGATAAGCGGCGTCTGATCTTCCTTCATTTCCACACCTCTCTTGTTTGTATTGTTTGTCTTTATTTTCCGCGCTTTCCCGCCCTTTCATACTTTCGGGGTATTCCCCGCGATCGGTACGAGCTGCGCTTTTTTATCTCGATCCGTCCGACGGCGGCGCCTTGCCCTGCCGCACCCCGCACTGCTCGGGCATTTCTTCCTCCATCGCTTCCCACGGCGATTCGACGGTGACATACTTCCCTTCGCTCTCCCCGCAGGTTTCCGCACGTTCTTCTTCGTCCGCGCTTTTCATCGTCGGATATTTCTGAAAATATTTCTTTGTTTCCCGCGCCGCGACGCCCGAAAGCAGGAACAGCGCGATGAGATTGGGGATCGCCATCAGCCCGTTGAAAATGTCCGCAATGTTCCACACTGCCGCAACCGTCATGTAAGGCCCCGCAAACACGGCGAGAATATACGCCGCGCGATAGAGATATATGGCGAGTTTTTTCCTGCCCGCAAGATATTCGAGGCAGCGCTCCCCGTAAAAATTCCAGCCGAGAATGGTCGTGAACGCAAAGAAAATGAGACAGACCATCAGAATAACGGGGCCCGCCGTACCGAGAATGCCGGGAAGCCCGTTTTCAAACGCCGACATGGTGACGCTCACCCCTTGCAGTCCCGTCACATTCCATGCGCCCGTGATCACGATCGCAAGCCCCGTCATCGTGCAGACGACGAGCGTGTCGAGAAAAGTTCCCGTCATGGAAACGAGCCCCTGACGGACGGGTTCTTTCGTTTTTGCTGCCGCCGCCGCGATCGGCGCCGAGCCGAGTCCCGCTTCGTTAGAGAAAATGCCGCGCGCAATGCCCTTCTGCATGGCAATGAAGAAACTGCCCGCCGCGCCGCCCATGACCGCTTTCGGGCTGAACGCGCCCACAAAGATGTCGGCAAACGCGCGAGGGATCGCCGTTACGTTCGCGCCGAGAATGATCAGGCACGCCAGAACGTAAACAATGACCATGAACGGCACAATCATCTCGGAAACCTTTGCGATACGCTTGACCCCGCCGAGCAGGACGAGGCCGACCGCAATCGTGAGAACAATACCCGAAATGATGACCGCCAGATTGTACTGTCTGCCGAAAAGTCCGACGGACGGCGCCTGCGCAAAGATGTTCCCCACCGCGTCGGTGATGCTGTTGACCTGGGAAAAAGTGCCGATACCGAACAGTCCGACGCACATGCCCAGCACCGCAAAGATGACGGCGAGGAATTTCCAGCGCCTGCCTAAGCCTCCTTCTATATAATGGAAAGGTCCGCCGAGCGTATGGCCGTCGGGATAGACCTTCCTGTATTTGACAGCAAGAAGACCTTCGGCATACTTCGTCGCCATGCCGAAAAATGCCGCCAGCCACATCCAGAAAAGCGCGCCCGGACCGCCCGCGACGATCGCCGTCGCAACGCCCACGATGTTTCCCGTTCCGATCGTGGCGGAAAGCGCCGTACACAATGCGCCGAAACTGGACACTTCGCCCGCGCCCTCTTCCTTCTTGAATATATATTTAAATGCGCGCGGGAGCCGCCTGATCGGCAAAAACACAAACCGCACCGTGAGATAGATACCCGCCCCGAGTATCAGCACGATCAGCGGAATGCCCCATACAAAGTCATCGATCTTCTGAATGATCTTTCCGAACAATTCCATTTTTTCTTTTGCCAAAAAATAAAGCCGCCCAAAAGCGACCGAGGGAAAAACAACCGCTCTGTCCTCTTTGCCTGAGAGATAGCCGCACGACCTTCGTCTGCGGGTTACACCTTCGGCGCCGTTTTTTGGTCTCTCCAGAGTTGATTTCATATAGTATAGATGAAAATTTTACCTTTGTCAACCTTAAACGGCGGCACTGAGGATTTTCAGAAATTTTATTCCCGTTCCGCCGCAAAAACGCGGTTTTTTACAAAAGGAAGCTGCCCGCGGGTCTCCCGCGGGCAGCGCGTATCGATATTTTTTTGACCGACGCCCTGTTCAGCCGAGTTTTTCTTTCATTTCCGCCACGACGCGGCTCTCTATGCGCGAGATCTGCACCTGCGAAACGCCGATCACTTCCGCCACCTCGCTCTGCGTCATATCGCGGAAATACCGCAGAAAAATGATCTTGCGCTCCCGTTCGGGAAGCGACGCGATCGCGCTTTTCAACTGCATTTTTTCGATCATCTCGTCCTGGTTATCCACTGTAGGCAGCTTTTCCACCAGTTCGCGGGAATTCTCGTCTTTATAGTCGCCCTTTTCATAAATGGACACAGGCATCCGCGACGATCCCATGATAAAAACCGCTTCGCTCTCTTCCACGCCGAACTCTTCGGCGATTTGCTTTACGGTCGGCGCCCTGCCGTAACGCACGGAATACGTCTCCACAAACGCGTTCATTTTCTTTGCCGTGCTCTTGATGGCGCGCGAGACCTTCACGGAACCGTCGTCGCGCATGAATCGCTTGATCTCCCCCGCGATCATGGGTACCGCATATGTCGAGAACTTTACGCCGTACCGCTCGTCAAAACCGTGTATCGCCTTCAAAAGTCCCATACCCGCAAGCTGATAAAGATCGTCGAACTCCACCCCCTTGCCGAGATATCGCTTCACGATACTCTTCAATAAGGATGCGTTGTGGTCGAGGAGCGCCTCTTTCGCGGCGGCATCTCCTTCTTTCGCGGCACGGATGTAGTTGTATGTTTCTTCGTCACTCAGCATTCGCCACTTCCGAACTCTTATTGCGTCCGAAATATTTCGACATACGAACAGAAGTGCCACCGCCCTTTACCGATCTCACTTCGAAATCGGACATGAACGTCTGCATGATCGTAAACCCCATTCCCGAACGCTCTTCCCCTTCCGACGTGGTGTAAAAAGGCTCCAACGCCTTGGACAGATCGTCTATCCCCCGCCCTTTGTCGGAAATCAGGATATGTACGGCGTCGCCTTCCGTCTCGCATTCGATAACGATCACCCCCGCCTGCCCGCGGTAAGCGTGCACGATGCAGTTGGTCACCGCTTCGCTGACCGCCGTCTTTACGTCGGAAAGCTCTTCAAGCGTGGGATTGAGCCCGAGACAAAACGCCGCAACGGTGTTGCGGGCAAACGGTTCGTTCTCCGAAAGCGCGGCGATCTCTAATTTCATGGTATTTTTCATTGTCTCCTCTCCTTAGATCTTGGGAATCAGCGTATAAATGCCGCTGACCGAAAGCACTTTGTCCGCGGCAGGCGTCGCCCCCTGCACGAAAAGCGGCGTCGAATACCGTTTCAGCTTTTTATATCTCCCGATCAGAAAACCGATGGCGGTCGAATCCAGAAAACGTACTTCCGACAGATCGATGATGACCCGCTCCGCGTTGGAATGCGCGTCCAGTTCCTTGTCCACCCGTTCGCGGACGGCGGGTGCGTTGTATTCGTCCAGCTCGCCGCCGAGATATATGTAGAGTGAATCCGATGTGCGTTTGACTGTGATTTTCATGACGTACTCTCCGTTGGACGCCGTTTTGTCCCCTGCGCCCGCTATCAAGGATAACACGGCAAAAAAAGCGGATTTTCGGACAATACGGAACATACGAACAAGTTTTGTCGAAAATAAAAAGCCGAAAAAAAACAGAAAAAAAACAGCGAAAAGCCTTAAAAAACGGTTGACAATTTTGCTCATATATTATAAAATAATCAAGCGTTGTGATTGAGACAATGTAACCCGTGTTCGGGGGCCTTTAGCTCAGTTGGTTAGAGCGGTCGGCTCATAACCGATTGGTCCGCGGTTCGAGTCCGTGAAGGCCCA
>CALVSU010000117.1 GCA_944359385.1 uncultured Clostridia bacterium
GGGCGGGAAACGCGTCTGGATCTCCTTCACTTTGCCGCTCGCGAGGTCTTCGTTGATGATCTGCTCGATAAAGTTGGCCGCTTCGGGCAGAGCCTTAGTGTTGTTTTCCATATATATACTCCGAAAAAGTAAAATGCCTGTTGTCTTCCGTCGGGCGCTTTTTGCTAAGCCCTGTTGTCTTCCGTCGGGCTCTTTTTGCTAAGCCCTGTTGTCTTCCGTCGGACGCCTCTCACAAACGCCGCCTGCTCATCCTATGAAAACGTCTTTTAAAGCGTTCGGAAGGTGCTTACGAAAGCCCGACGATCTCTCCGTTTTCGTCCACGTCGATGCGTTCGGCGGCGGGATGTTTCCCGAGGCCGGGCATCAGCACGATGCTGCCCGCCACGGCGACGACGAATTCCGCTCCGCCCTTGACGATGATGTCGCGGACGTGCACCGTAAATCCCGGCGGGCGCGCCAGAAGTTTTGCGTCGTCCGAGAGGGAATACTGCGTCTTGGCGATGATGACGGGAAGTTTGCCGAATCCGCGCGCCTCCGCTTCGGCGATCTTCTCGCTCGCCGTATCGGAAAAACGCACGCCCGCGCCGCCGTAGATATTTCTGACGACGTCTTCGATCTTCTTTCTGATCGGGTCGTTCAGGTCGTATGAAAAATGCAGTCTGCTCTTTTGCTCCGCGGCTTTCACGACGGCGTCCGCAAGTTCCTTGCCGCCCTCGCCGCCTTTGAGGAACACGTCGGTGAATACCGCCTGCGCGCCCGCTTTCTCCACGCTCTTCATGACCGTTTCGATTTCGGCGGGCGTGTCGCTCGCAAAGCGGTTCATGGCGACTACGACGGGCTTTTTATAGACGTTTTTGATGTTTTCTATGTGTTTGAAGAGGTTGGGAAGTCCCTTTTCGAGCGCGGCGACGTTCTCTTCGGAGAGGGTCGCCTTGTCCGCGCCGCCGTGCAGTTTGAGCGCCTTGACCGTCGCGACGACGACCACGCAGTCGGGTTCGATCCCCGCGATGCGGCATTTCGTGTCCAGAAATTTCTCCGCGCCGAGATCGGCGCCGAATCCCGCCTCCGTGACGACGTAGTCGGCAAGAGACATCGCGGCATAGGTCGCCGTGATGCTGTTGCAGCCGTGCGCGATGTTCGCGAACGGTCCGCCGTGCACGATCGCGGGGGTACCTTCCAGCGTCTGCACGAGGTTGGGTTTGATCGCGTCTTTCAGCAGGGAACACATCGCCCCCTCGACGCCGAAATCGCGCGCGTAAACATATTCGCCCTTCTTGTTCTCCCCGACGATGATGTTGCCGAGGCGGCGTTTGAGATCTTTGAGAGAGGTCGCAAGACAGAGGATCGCCATCACTTCGCTCGCCGCCGTGATCTCGAAATGCTCCTCGCGCTCGACGCCTTCGCCGCCCCTGCCCACCGTCACGTTGCGCAGGGAACGGTCGTTCATGTCCAGACAGCGGCGGAAATAGATCTTTTCCGTGTCGAGCTGAAGTTCGTTCCCCCTGAAAATATGGTTGTCCACGACCGCCGCAAGCAGGTTGTTCGCCGCGGTGATCGCATGAAGATCGCCCGTAAAATGCAGGTTGATGTCCTCCATCGGCACCACCTGCGCATATCCGCCGCCCGCCGCGCCGCCTTTGATGCCGAACACGGGTCCCAAAGAGGGTTCGCGCAGCGCCAGGCAGACGTTCAGCCCGCGCTTTTTCATGCCGTCGGCAAGCCCGATGGATACTGTCGTTTTCCCTTCGCCCGACGCGGTCGGATTGATCGCGGTCACGAGAATGAGCTTGGCTCTCCTCTTTGAAAAATCGGCGGAGATCTTCGCTTTATATTTGCCGTAACGCTCGATCTGATCTTCTTTCAGCCCGAGAGATGCGGCGATCTCGCCGATATCCTTCATTTTGCAATTCTTGGCAATCTCGATGTCGCTTAACATAACCCCTCCGATCTTTCGTAATCTGTCTTTCATTGTACCACAACCGCCCGCATTTTGCAAGCGGCGGCGAAAAAAGTTGAAAAATACCTTGTCTCACCCGCAACGGGAAGGCGAACGCGTTCAGCCCTCTTTGCAGTCGCGGGGAAGGCAGAAACTGCCCGCGTCCGCGCGGAACACTTGTCCGTCGGGTCTGAACCCGAACCGCGCGAGGTCCAGCCCCCAGACATCGCGCGTGAACGCTTCGGGCACGCCGTCGTTCATGCACTTGAACACGAGCGTGCGGAACATCAGCTCTTTTTGCGGGCAGTCGGGATCAGAGACGAGTTCCCCCTCTTCGGTGAGTCCGCCGCCGTATGTCGCCCCGCCGTCGAAAAGTGCAAAATAAAATCGAAAACCTTGCTTTTTTTGCGATAAAACGGATAACATACGCACATTATATCACAAATTCCCGCCGATGGCAAAAAAACGCTATGCCGACGCGGTATTTTATGATATAATTTTTAAGCCAATTCTCAAAACACGGAGTTTTTATGGATACGATCATCTTACAGGCGCTGGAAAATATCCGCTGCGGATTCCTCGACGTTTTTTTCAGCATCATCACCGTGCTCGGCGAAGAGATCACCGTGGCGGGCGTCATCGCCGTCATTTTCATGTGTTTCAATAAAGAAGTGGGCGAACGGGCGCTCATCTCCGTCCTCTCGGCGAGCTGCGTGACGACCGCCGTAAAGAGCGCGGTGCGCCGCCCGCGGCCCTTCACCGAAGAAGCGGGTCCCGTCGTCGGAAAAGTGGACAATTTCCTCACAAAAGGACTGAACGAAGACATGTCCTTCCCGAGCGGCCACGCGACGGCGTCGAGCGCCTTTTTCGCGAGCCTTTCCATCCGCTTCCGCAAGGCATACGTCATCGCACCCTGCGCCGTGATGACCCTTCTCGTCGTCCTTTCCAGGCTGTATCTCGGCGTGCATTACCCCACCGACGTTCTCGCAGGACTCGCCGTCGGCATCGGCATGGCGTTCATCTGGCAGATCGTCTACCACGGGTTCTACGCGCAGCGGCTTTACATCTATCTCGTATTCGCCGCGCTCACCCTCATTCTCCTGTTTATCCCCGCGACGCAGTCGGAATCCATGTTCAAGATCTCCGCGCTCACCCTCGCCACCGCCGTCGGGCTCATTCTTGAAGAGAAATTCATCCGCTTCGAAAACACCGACAAGTGGTGGAAACGCGGCGTCCGCCTCGCGCTCATGGCGCTCATGGCGGCGATCCCCTACCTCCTGCTTTCTCTCCTTCCCGAATATCTCTGGTTCAAGTTCCTGCAATATTTCCTCACCGTGCTCATCGCGATGACCGCGACCCCCTTTCTCATCAAACTCTTTCATATCTGAAAGCTGCGCGGCGGCTTGGCGGCCGCGCCGATATGCCGATGCGCGCCCCGTAAAGCGGGGCGCGCCCGTTTTTGCCGAAAACAGGCGCGCCGCCCGAAAAAGAGCGGGCTTTTTTTCGTCAAAACCGCACAGAGGGGAAAAAAACGTTGACTTTTTCCGACAAAAAGGTAAAATTATATTGTTCGTATCTTTTATGAAAAAACTGCGCCCCCGCACACGCGGGGAAAGCGCGGAAAAACCGCGCTCCGCAAGCGCAGGAAGGTGCAGGAACAACGCGCCCCGCAAACGCGGGAAAGCGCGCGCAAAATTTGGCAAAATATATTTTTTCAGAGGTAAATATGTCTGACAAAAGAGCGGTAACAATGGATAAGATCGTAAATCTCTGCAAGGCGCGGGGCATCATCTTCCCCGGAAGCGAGATCTACGGCGGCATGGGAAACACCTGGGACTACGGTCCCGTCGGCGTGGAGATCAAGAACAACATCAAACGCGCCTGGTGGAGAAAGTTCGTGCAGGAAAGCGACAATTCCTACGGCGTGGACGCGGCGATCCTCATGAATTCCCGCGTTTGGGAAGCGAGCGGGCATACCGCTTCTTTTACCGATCCCAAAATGGACTGCAAGGAATGCAAAGCGCGTTTCCGCGCGGATAACCTCATCGAAGCGCATTCCAAGGGCAAAGTCAACCCCGATACGATGAGCAACGAGGAGATGGAAGCGTACATCGCCGAACATAAAGTTGCCTGCCCCAACTGCGGCAAGCACAACTGGACGCCCATCCGCACCTTTAACCTCATGTTCGAGACTTCCCGCGGCGTGACCGACGAGAGCCAGAATAAGATCTACCTCCGCCCCGAAACGGCGCAGGGCGAATTCGTCAACTTCCTGAACGTGCAGAGGACCACCCGCGCCAAGATCCCCTTCGGCATCGCGCAGATCGGCAAAGCCTTCCGCAACGAGATCACGCCCGGCAACTTCATCTTCCGCACCATCGAATTCGAACAGATGGAACACCAGTGGTTCTGCAAAGAGGGCACCGACCTTCAATATTACGAAGAGTATAAACAGAAGGCGAGAAATTTTCTCCTCAGCCTCGGCTTCGACGCGGAGCACCTGCGTTTCAAGGACCACGACAAGCTCGCCCATTACGCGAAATCCGCCTGCGACATCCAGTACCTCTTCCCCATCGGCTGGTCGGAGCTCAACGGCATCCACGACCGCACCGACTACGACCTTTCCAGGCACCAGGAATATTCGGGCAAGAACATGAACTACCTCGACCCGACGACGGGCGAAAAGTTCGTGCCCTACGTCGTCGAATACTCCATCGGCGCGGACAGGCTGATGCTCGCCGTTCTCTGCGAAGCGTATGAGGAAGAAGAGCTCGAAGGCGGAGACGTGCGCACGGTCATGCACTTCCACCCCGCGCTCGCGGCGTACAAGGCGGCCGTTCTTCCCTTGCAGAAAAACCTCTCCGAAAAGGCGAAAGAGGTGTATAAGAAACTCGCAAAGCGGTTCATGGTCACTTACGACGAAGCGGGCTCCATCGGCAAACGCTACCGCCGTCAGGACGAGATCGGCACTCCCTTCTGCATCACCATCGATTTTGACACGCTGGAAAACAACTCCGTCACCGTCCGCGACCGCGACACCATGTCGCAGATCCGCCTCGACATCGACGAAGTCGCCGCCTACATCGAAAAGAGCATGGAATTTTAAACGACAAAAAAACACCGCCCCGCGGCGCAAGCATTGCGCCGCGGGGCGGTTTGTTTCCCTTGAAAAATTGCGGTCCCCGTTTCGGGGACCGCAATTTTTACTCCGTTCTCTTTATGGTAAAAGGTCAGAGCGTATTTTCGCCGGCGACATGATCTTCGATGTTCCAGCCCACCATCGCCGTATCGCGGTACACCCTCGCGGCATGCCATGCCAGATGTTCCGCATTGAAAACAAGTGATTTTCCGTTTTCTTGGTACTGACATTTGAATGACGTCAGGCCGCTTTCCGCTTTTGTCGTCAGGAAAGAAATATCCATACC
>CALVSU010000118.1 GCA_944359385.1 uncultured Clostridia bacterium
TCGCGTCGAGGATCGCCTCCGTATCCACGGAAGCCGCCGCAGGTTCGCGTTCCTGTATCGCAGGCGCCAGATCCATTGCGCAGGCAAGGCTGAACGACATCAGCTCTTTTTTAAGTTCGGAAAGCGCCGCGGTCTTCTCCTCGCCGGGCGCTTCGCCTGCGAGCTCTTCGCGGATGGAGGCGATCTCTTCGAGCGTCTCCCTGTCCATGATGCGAAGATCCGCGTCGTTGAACATATCGTCTTTCGCACGCGCGACTTTGCCCAAAAGTTCGTCGTCAGCCAAGGCAGGCGCCTGTTCCAGCTGCGCGCAGGCGTCGTAAAACGCTTTGTATGCTTCACCCGAATACTGCGGGGAAAGTTTGTTGGAAGTCATCGCGTCGCTGATGGCGGCGAGCGCGCTCGTCCCCCATACATTCACGCGCGTGAGGCGCACGCGAAGGTCTGACAGCATCGTTTCGCCGCGCAGATTGTTGCCGCTGACGATATAACGGTCGGACAGTCTCTTGACGGAATCCGCCGTCAGCAGAATGTCGGGGATCAGATCGTATGAAAGGGTCCTGAGATATTCCGAAATAAGCGCATCCAGCTTTTTGAATTCGGGCAGCTGCTTGACGCTGACGGCGCCGCTGAGCGTCTTCTGCACGTCGTCGATCTTGTTTTCTACGGCCGCGATCTGCGCCCCGCTCGCCGCGACAGCACCGCCCGCGACCAATGCCGCGACTTTGCCCGCAAGAAGATCGTAGTCGATGTCTTTCTGCACCATTTTTTCGGCGACTTTGCCCGCAAGCTCGTCGTAATCGAGCGGCTGCAAAGCATCCAGCTTTTCCGAAAGGGCGACAAGCGCCTGCAACGGCCTGAGCTTTTCTTCGAGCGAGGCAAAATCCATCTGTTTGATGGACTCGATCTTTTCGGACAGATCGTCATAGATCGCCATATCCTGCTTATAGGTGTATTTCATCTCCTGCAGGATGTCGTCGCGCATTTTTTCAATGTCCATGGAAAGACCGCTGTACATACTTTCCAGCGCCAGGGAATTATCGCCGCGCATAAATTCCGCCACGGCGCCCTTTTTCTCCGCGATCTGACCCTGCGGCTTTGCCGCGACCTCGCCTTTTTCCTGTTTTGCGGGAACGGCGGACTGCTTTTTCGCCTTTTCGTCCGCAGCGATCTCTGCAAGAATGGACTCTTTCTGCTTTTCCAGCTCTTCGATCATGTTCATGACCGAAGAACGCTTGTATCCTCCGACTTCGTCGGCGGAAGCGCCCCCGTTTTTCGTGCGGAATGCGGCGATCTCGTCCATCTGGATCAAAATCCCGCGCAGCTCCGATAAATACTTATCCGTGACCTTCAGCCTTTCGACCGGAGAAAGCCCGTTTAATTTTTTGTTGAAGGACGATGTCATAGTAAGCTCCTCCCGAAGCTTCGGCGCACTCAGTCCGCCGATATATAGTATTTCGTTTACTATTTTACTACATTTCGGTAAAAAAGTAAATACTTTGCCCGATTATTTTTTGACAAACGGGGCAACTTTTTATACCTTCGATCAAAAAAACAAAAAATTCGCGATCGGACCTAATTTCGGGCGGCAAATACTTGTCAAAACAGGAACTTTATTATATAATTATAGAGTATAGTATCAGCACGGCTCCCGCAAGGGATGTTCCGTTGTCGAAATCGAAGGAGAATGATTGATTATGAGAGTTTACAACTTTTCGGCAGGCCCCTCCATGCTTCCTCTCGAAGTTCTCGAAGAAGCGCAGAAAGAGTTTCTTGATTTTCAGGGAACGGGCATGAGCGTTACGGAGATCAGCCACAGAGACAAGGCTTTCGCCCCCATCGTGGAAGAAGCGGAAGCAAATCTGCGCGAACTGATGAACATTCCCGAAAACTATTGCGTCATCTTTGTGCAGGGCGGCGCGAGCCAGCAGTTTGCGGCGATCCCCCTCAACCTCATGAAGAGCGGCAAAGCCGATTACATCGTGACCGGCAACTTCGCGAAAAAAGCTTGGCAGGAAGGCAAGATCTACGGCGACGCGCGCCTGGTCGCATCCTCCGAGGATAAGACTTATACGTATATCCCCGACGTGGACGCCATCAAATTCAACGACGATTCCGACTATGTGCACATCACTTCCAACAACACCATTTTCGGCACGCGCTATGTGAAATTCCCCGAAACGAAGGCTCCCCTCGTCTGCGACATGAGCTCGGAGATCCTCTCGCGCGAAGTGGACGTCAGCAAATTCGGCGTGATCTATGCGGGCGCTCAGAAAAACCTCGCTCCCGCGGGCGTGACCATCGTCATCGCGAGAAAAGACCTTATCGAAAATCCCCTGCCCATCTGCCCGACCATGCTCAAATGGAAAACGCAGGCGGACAACGGGTCTCTCTATAACACCCCGCCCTGCTTCTCCATTTATATGGCGAACCTCGTTCTCCGTCACCTCAAAAAACTCGGCGGCGTGAAAGAGATCAACAAGATCAACGAGTACAAAGCCGGCCTTCTCTATGACTTCATCGACAACTCCTCTTTCTACACGAACAGCGTCGTGAAAGAGTACCGTTCCATCATGAACGTGCCCTTCGTCACCCCGTCCAAAGAACTGGACGAGAAATTTGTCAAAGAAGCGAAAGCGGAAGGACTCGTTACCCTTAAGGGACATCGCCTCGTCGGCGGCATGCGCGCTTCCATCTACAACGCAATGCCCGTGGAAGGCGTCAAAAAGCTCGTCGAATTCATGAAGAAATTTGAAAAGGAAAACGCGTGACGCGGTTCCGCCAAACGGACCCGCATAAGGAGAAATATCATGGCTGAAATACTGAAACTCAACGAGATCAGCCCCGTCGCGGACAAAGAGTTCCCCGCGGGCTACACCTTTACCAAAGATTCCAAGAAGCCCGACGGCATCATGCTCAGAAGCTTCAATATGCATGAATATCCACTCAACGACGAACTGCTCGCCGTTGCGCGCGCGGGTGCGGGCACGAACAATATTCCTATCCCCGCCTGCACCGAAAAGGGCATCGTCGTATTCAACACCCCCGGCGCAAACGCCAACGCAGTCAAAGAGCTCGTCATCTGTGAACTCTTCCTCGGCGGCAGAAAGATCACCGACGCCATCGATTGGGTCAAAACTCTCAAAGGCACCGAAGGCATCGGCAAAACGGTCGAAAAAGGCAAATCTAAATTTGTCGGCCACGAGATCTCGGGCAAGACGCTCGGCGTGATCGGTCTCGGCGCGATCGGCGTCATGGTCGCCAACACCGCGGTCGACCTCGGCATGCGCGTCGTCGGATACGACCCCTACCTCTCCGTAGCGGGCGCATTGCACCTCGACAACAGAGTGGAGACCACCGACCTCGAAACGCTGATCAAATCTTCCGATTTCATCACCGTACACGTTCCCCTCACACCTTCCACCGAAAAGATGTTCAACGCGGACACCTTTGCAAAGATGAAGGACGGCGCGGTGCTCATCAACAATTCCCGCGGCGAACTCGTCGACGCGGATGCTGTGCTCGCGGCCGTTGAGAGCGGCAAACTCGAAAGATACATCACCGACTTCCCTTCCGAAGCGCTTATCGGCGTTCCCAACGTGATCTGCGTACCCCACCTCGGCGCAAGCACCCCCGAAGCGGAGGACAACTGCGCAAAGATGGCGGCAAAAGAACTCGTCGATTACATCGAAAACGGCAACATTACGCACAGCGTCAACTTCCCCGACGTATGCGCGCCCAGGACCAGCGCGGCAAGAGTGACCGTCATGCACAACAACGTGGAAGGCGCGATCTCCAAGATCACTTCAGCCATTTCCGCCAACGGCATCAACATCGCCAACATCATCGATAAATCCAAAGGCGAAAAGGCATATATGATCCTCGACCTCGACTCCAAACCCTCCGAAAAAGTGCTCAAAGAAATCGAAAAACTCGACACCGTTATCCGCGTGCGCGTTTTTAACTGATTTTTCCCGACGATCCTCCGGCAACGCCGCAAGATCGTCGCATAAGCCAAACAACACCGCCCTGCGCAGACTGCGCAGGGCGGTTCTTTGTTACGGAACGCAATGCTCCTTCTTTATAGAGTTTCTTATGCAGGCAAAACCTGCGCGAGGCCTGACGAAAGATCGATCAAACCGCAACGTCCGTCAATTCACACCCCGGGGAACAGACCGGGCAATAAATTTTCTGAGTAAGTATCGATGTCCGCGGGAAGCGCTACCGTGCCCGTGTAGGCCTTCACATAAAATCCGCCTTTCAAAGTTACAGATGCACTTTCTGCGGAACCGCCCGTTGCCGCACCCGCCAGAGAAATATCGAAATCCGCGCTGACCTGTGCAAACTTATCCTCTTTATCCAATGCAAAATACAGATCGCATTTAGCCGCCGCAGAGACTGAATAAGGTACAGGGATCTCCATATCGGCGAACGTTTCGGACAGGAGCTGCGTCAACGCTTCCGCGGTCACGCTTATTTTTATTTTTAACCCGTTCGAATCGTCAATATAAACTTTACATCCCGCACTGACAAGCGAAGAGAAAACTTCCTGTATTTCGACGGTTGCGCTCATTTCTGCATCAGCCGCAGACTCGCCGTCATTGACAGACATGGAAACGGACAATCCCGAAGAAGAATTTGCGAAGAGCATAAGCATCGACAGGACATTTTTCAACTCCATTTTGATCTTCATCCCTTCGGTGACGGAGCTCATGTCTATGTACGCAAATTCTGAATCATTATAAAATTTAAACGACTTCTCATCCGACTTGCTTCCGCCTTCATTATAAGACACATCCCCTGCGCCCGTGATCTTCGTCGTGATCTTATCTTCCGCCTTTTCATTCGTAAACGAAATTTTGTAACCGGCATCCAATTTAACGGAAGATTCCGTATCATTCACCGTCGTCTTCACCGTGAGTTTGGCGCGGCTATCCAGCCCGAACGTCCAATTTTCGCTTTCAGGATCGCCTCCCAAAACCTTATCCTGCTCGGCCGCGTCCTGCATCTGCTCTGCCGCAACCGCAAATTCTTCTGCGGTCGCTTCCTTCTTAAAATTTCCGCTCATGCGGTTTTTTTCCGCAATTATATGATAAACGATAACCTATATTTTGTCAAGACCTCGCCCGCTACAGAAAATAGACTTATGTCGATTATATTTGAAAAATTTTTTCCTGTTGATTTTAAAAAAGCAAACGCAACCAATGTACCTAAAAAAACACCGAAGCCGCGGCTCTCTTGAGCCGCGGCCTTTCACCTTCGTTTATTTTCGTTTCAGTCCATTTCGTAATGGCAGCCGGAAACCTGCGTGGGAGGGAATGTTTCGCCCTCGTTCATATACACTTTTCCGA
>CALVSU010000119.1 GCA_944359385.1 uncultured Clostridia bacterium
GGGCGCGCACTTCGGCGCCGCCTTTCGTCTTGTAAACTTTTACAAGGTTTCTGATTTCAAGCATAAAAAATCTCCGCTAAGTCAAGAGCGGCAGGGGATAGTCGTCATAAAATCCGATAGTGTCGTCGGCAAACCGTTTTGCGGCGCTTTTTCGGCAAAAAGAAAGCAAGCCGCGGCGGAGGCGTCCGCCGCGGCTTGCTTGTAATAATATTATATCTGATCGAGTACGGCGCAAAAAGTCCGCCGCGTCACTCTTTGAACATTCTGTTGAGCCTTCTGGTGATGGAGCGGATATTTTCGCGCACGGCGCTCCTTGCGCTGCCGCCGATGACCTTTCTCGCTTCCACCGATTTGTTCACGCGCACGCGGGAGAGAATCTCTTCGTCGAAGAGGGAGGAAAAGCTCTGGTACACGAAAAGGTCGAGCTTTTCGAGCGTCTTGTTGTTTTCGATACAGTATCTGACGATCTGCCCCGTGACAGCGTGTGCGTCGCGGAACGCCATGCCTTTCTGGACGAGGTAATCCGCGATGTCGGTCGCGGTGGAGAACCCGCCCGCGGCGGCAAAGCGCATTTTCCTCGTGTCGAAGGAGATGTTCTGCATGAGTTCGTTGAAGATGCCAAGACAGTTGAGCACGGTCTCTTCCGCATTGAAGAGGGCTTCCTTGTCCTCCTGCAGGTCTTTGTTGTAAGAGGTGGGGATGCCTTTGATAACGGTAAGGATCGCCGTGAGGCTTCCGTATACCCTGCCCGTTTTGCCGCGGATGAGTTCGGGGATATCGGGGTTTTTCTTCTGCGGCATGGTGGACGGGGCGGTCGGGTATGCGTCGGAGATGTGGATAAAGGCGAATTCGTCGGTGGAATAGATGATCAGGTCTTCGCAGAACCTGGAAAGGTGCGCCATGACGGTGGAGCAGCAGAAGATGTATTCGGCGACGAAATCCCTGTCGGAAACGGCGTCGATGGAGTTCTGCGAGATCTCCGAGAAGGAGAGGAGCGCCGCAGTCATGCGCCTGTCGATAGGGAAGTCGGTGCCTGCGAGGGCGCAGCTTCCGAGGGGCATCACGTCCGTGCGTTTATAGCAGTCCGTGAACCGTTCGAGGTCGCGCAGGAACATTTCGCTGTACGCGTTGATGTATTGCGCCACGGAAACGGGCTGAGCCCTGCGCATATGGGTATAGCCGGGCATGATATATTGCACGTTGTTGTTGGCGATGTCCAGCAGAGTGGTGATGAGCGTCTTGATATGGTTGGAGATGTTGACGATGCTGTCTTTGACGTAAAGGCGCAGGTCTGTCGCCACCTGGTCGTTGCGCGAGCGGGCGGTGTGCATTTTTTTGCCTTTCACGCCGATGCGCTTGACGAGTTCGTTTTCGACGAACGTGTGAATGTCCTCGGCGCCTTCGATGGTGAGGTTTCCCTTTTCGATGTCGGCGAGGATGTTGACGAGCGCGTCGCTGATGGCTTCCGCTTCTTCTTTGGGAATGATCTGCGTTTCGCCCAGCATTTTCACATGCGCGATGCTCGCAAGGATATCGTGCCAGTACAGCTTATAATCGAACGACAGAGACTGGTTGAAGTCGTCCGCGTTTTTTGCGCTCGGTTCGGTAAATCTTCCTTCCCACAATTTCATGATCTGCATTCTCCGTGATGAATTTTCCTTCGATTTTAATTGACTTATTGCAATGAAAACCGTAAAATAGATAAGAAGAAGCGGCGTTTTGCCAAGGCTTTATTTGCCGCACAAATCCTATACGTTTCTATTCTAATACATTTTGTGAAAAAATTCAAGTCATTTTATAAAAAAGAGATACGAATTTGATTATTTTGGGAATAGACCCCGGCCTTGCCACGCTGGGTTACGGGGTTTTGGAAAAAGATAAAAGCGGAAACGTGCGCGCGGTCGATTACGGGGTGGTGCTCACGCCCAAGACGGAGCGTCTGCCCGTGCGGCTCGCCATTCTCGAAGAGGGCGTGAACAAAGTTCTGGACAAGTTTTCGCCCGAAGAAGTGGCGGTGGAAGAGCTTTTTTTCAGCAAGAACATCACGACGGGCATCGCTGTGGCGCACGCGCGCGGCGTGGCGCTTCTTGCGGCAGTGAAAAAATGCGGCAGACTGTTCGAATACACGCCCATGCAGATCAAGCAGGCGCTCACGGGATACGGCGGCGCGGATAAAAAGCAGATCCAGCTGGTGACGGCAAATCTTTTAAGGCTCAAAGGCATTCCCCGTCCCGACGACGCGGCGGACGCACTGGCGGTGGCGCTCTGCCATGCGCACACGTCCCGCCTTTCGGGGCTGTATTCCATCTGACGGGGCTGTATTCTGTCCGACAGGGCAGGAGCGCTTTTGTGCGTGCGGTGCAACGAACGCAAACGAGAGGTTTTTATGATCGGATATATCAAGGGAAAAGTGATGTACGCTTCGGAAGGGACCGTACTTCTGGAAAACAACGGCGTGGGCTATGAGATCGCCTGTTCGGGCGCCGCATACGCAAAGATGCTCGGCGCGGCGGAGGGGGAGGCGTATACCTATTTACAGGTGCGCGAGGACGGGCTGAGCCTGTTCGGATTTGAATCGCCCGAAGAAAAAAATATGTTCCTGAAACTCATCTCCGTCTCGGGCGTGGGACCGAAAATGGGCATCACGGTGCTTTCCTCCATGAACATCAACGACATTGCGGTCGCGATCGCGACTTCCGACGTAAAACGACTGACCGCGGCGAAAGGGCTTGGGAAAAAGACGGCGGAGCGCATCATACTGGAGCTTCGCGAGAAGGTGTCGGCGGAGCAGGTCCCCGCGCAGGGCGGCAAGGTAACCGAACCTGCGGCGGAGAAGGTCACGGACAAGGAAGAAGACGCCGTGGTCGGGCTGATGTCGCTCGGCTATACGCGCGCGGAGAGCGTGCGCGCGGTCAAACGCGCGGAAGAGGGCGGCGCGGTGACGATGGAAGAGATCATCATGTCCGCACTCAGGAATATGTAAGAAGATAAGAAAGAGCAGAGGGCGCCCCCCGCGGGGCGCGGAAAGGAGCGCGTATGAGTTTTGAAGACGAGATCGAAAACGGGTTCGAAGACCGCCTCGTGATGAGCACGAAGGGGGAATACGATCTGGAAGAGAACGCCCTTCGGCCGAAGACGATGAACGACTACGTCGGTCAGAAGAAGGTGAAGGAGAACCTCGGCGTCTATATCTCTTCGGCGAAGATGCGCGGAGAGCCGCTCGACCATGTTCTTCTATACGGCCCTCCGGGACTCGGGAAAACGACGCTTGCGCACATCATCGCAAACGAGCTCGGCGTGCAGATCAAACTGACGAGCGGGCCCGCGATCGAGCGGAGCGGCGACCTCGCTGCGATCCTCACCAATCTGAACGAAGGGGACGTGCTGTTCATCGACGAAATACACCGCCTCAACCGTTCGGTGGAAGAGATCTTATATTCCGCAATGGAAGATTACGCGCTGGACATCATCGTGGGCAAAGGCCCTTCGGCGAAAAACCTGCGTTTTCCCCTCAAAAAATTCACGCTCGTGGGGGCGACGACGAAGGCGGGTATGCTCGCTTCGCCCCTTCGCGACAGATTCGGCGTCCTGTGCCGCCTGGAAATGTATACGAACGAGGAGCTTTCCGAGATCGTGACCCGTTCGGCAAAGACGCTGAACATCCCCATTGAAAAAGAGGCGGCGCATGAGATCGCGCGCCGTTCGCGCGGCACGCCGCGCATCGCCAACCGCCTTTTGAAGCGGGTGCGCGACTTTTCTGCGGTGCACGGCAACGGGCAGGTGACTTTCGGCGACGCGCGCTATGCGCTCAAAAAAATGGATATCGACGAGCTCGGGCTGGACGACACGGACAGGGGGCTTTTGCGCGCCCTCATCGAGAAATTCGGCGGCGGTCCCGCGGGGCTGGAAACGCTGGCGGCGACCATCAACGAGGACGCGAACACCATCGAAGACGTGTACGAGCCCTATCTCATGCAGTTGGGGTTTATCGCGCGCACGCCGCGCGGCAGGGTCTGCCTGAAAGGCGCATATGAGCATATGGGGATGAAGATGAGCGAAAAACAAAAGGCGCAGATCTCGATGTTCGACGACGAGTAAAAGAGGTCTCGCTATTTGTTTTGAGAGAGGGAAAGCGAGGAACGCATATCAATGACAAATACGGAAATTTTGCGCGTCGCAATGGAACAGTCTGCAATCGATTCCTGCTGTACGCCCGAAGACTTTACGAAAAGTGAAAATATCATAAGCGTTTCCCGCGAAAGAGCGGGGCGAAGGGCGTATCTTTCCGAGCCGTATGTATTCGACCTCACTTCTTACGGAAAAAACGTGGTCGCCTGCGTGCGGGAGGACTTGCGGGAGGTCGCTTTTGCCTATCTTGCGAAGTACTCCGCGGCGCATTGTTTTGAAACGCCTGCGCTGCACGAGCTGGATAAACTGCTCGCGCCGTTCGGGTTGAAAACAAAATTTCAGGCGGAATATTTTTTGCCCGACGTTACAAAAACGCGCGTGCTCGGCTGCGCCTGCGATATACGCGTTCTGGAACCGTCCTATTTTTCCGGGCTGTATCTTCCCGAATGGGGGAACGCCCTGTGCAAAGACAGAAAAGAGCGGGATATGCTCTGCGTTGGCGCGTATCAGGATAACGAGTTGACGGCGCTTGCGGGCGCGAGCGCCGACTGCGATACGATGTGGCAGATCGGCGTCGACGTATTGCCCGCATACAGGGGCAGAGGGCTTGCGAAAGCGGTCACCTCCCGCCTGGTGGCGGAAGTATTCGCGCGCGGCAAGGTGCCGTTTTACTGTGCGGCATGGTCAAATATCCCGTCCGTGCGCAACGCCCTCGCCTGCGGGTTTTATCCCGCATGGGTACAGCTTACGGCAAAGCCCGCCGAAGGGTTGCCGCCGAAAAAGGTTTGAAGAATATGCTGAAAAAATCCGATTATTTTTACGAACTTCCCGAAGCGCTTATCGCGCAGACGCCCGCCGAGCCTCGCGATTCATCCCGCCTTCTCGTGTATGACAGGGCGACGGGAAAGACGGAACACAGGATCTTCCGCGACATCAAAGAATATCTGCGGGCGGGCGACGTTCTGGTCGTCAACAATACGAAAGTTCTGCCCGCGCGAATGTTCGCGTATACGCCGAACGGCGGCAAAGTGGAGGTGCTCCTTCTCAAAAGGCGGGATCTCACCGAATGGGAAGTGCTGGTCAAACCCGGCAAAAAAGCGAAGGTGGGAGCGGAACTGGTCATATCGGAGGAGCTTTCTCTCACCGTAAAGGACAGGACGGAAACGGGCGAACGTGTGGTGGAATTTCACTTCGACGGGGTGTTCGAGGATATCC
>CALVSU010000120.1 GCA_944359385.1 uncultured Clostridia bacterium
CCCGCACACGAGCAGGATCAGCGAACAGATGAGCGCCAATACTTTTTTCATGATATGTAACTCCTTTTTGCCGCGCTTCGCGGCGATATCGTCTTTATTTTACTTTATTGCGCTAAATTAGTAAAGCGTTTTTGCGTGCTTTTTAAAATTTGACATTCCTGACCCAACGCATCGCGGATCGGGCACATCAAAAATCCCCCTCGCCCGCGGTAAATCCGCGGGCGAGGGGGATTGTATCCCGATCGCAAAATTCTGTTCAGTTCATACATCCCCAACTCTGCAACCGTAAAGCTGCCTGCCTGAAACGTCATGCCTGACGGTCTGCAGACGACGCGCTGTCGCTGTAATACTGCAAAAGGCTTTTCAGCCCTTCCACCTGATCGGCAAGCTCTCTGCCCGTGTCCGTATCCGCGACACGCAGCCGCTTTTCGCGCGTTTCGAACACCGTGACTTCCGAATGGATGTCCGAGCGGTTTTCGATCGCCTGTTCGATGCTGTCGAACGGTTCGTGCGCACACAGTTTCAGCCCGTGCGAGTTGTAAATGAGCGTATAGCCCGCGATCCCCGTCTTTGCATGATACGCTTTGCAGAAGCCGCCGTCGATGACGATGAGCTTGCCCTCTGCTTTGATGGGGCTTTCGCCGTCCTTCTTTTTGACGGGAACGTGCCCGTTGACGATATGGCTGTATTTTCCGTCTATGCCGAAATCGCGCAGTATCTTCGTGACGAAAGTCTTGTCGTTATAAAAGCTGTAATATGCGTTGCGCGTCTCTTTATGAAATTTCTTGTCGTCTATGTACAGCCGTTCGAAAGTGGTCAGTTTTTCCCTGCCGAAGAGCGGAGAACATCTGCCGCACCACAGATACCACACGAAATCCAACGCGTCCGCATCTTTTCCGCCCTGTGAGAAGGCGGCATAAGCTTTGCGCACCGTCGCATCGGCATAGTCAAGGAGATCTTTTCCGCCTTTCCCCTGAAACGTCATGTAACTGCCGTCCGCCTGCATCGGGATACAGCCGTGGAAAATGAGGTTGTCGTTGGATATCTTGTAAGCCGAACCTCTTTTGATCATAAAAGCGATATGGCGGGAAAGTTTCTCGCTGTGGGTAAAAGAGCGGACCAGCCCTTCCGCGACCTCCTGTTCCCTGTCCGTATACGCGAGCGGATCGGCGGGATCGACGGTGACGAAATCCGAACGGTTGAGCCGCACGGTCTGTCCTTCCAGCCGCAGCGTGCCGCCGCCGAAATCGATGTTTTTGAGAAGGATCCTTTCGTCCATGCCGTACTCGGGATGGCGGGAGATGATCTGCCCTTCCGCCTTCATGAGCATGAAAAAGATCGCCTTGCGCATTTTTGCCACGTCCGCGTCCTTCTCCTCCGCCGCGGAGACGGCGGGAAAAAAGCGTTCGTCCGCGTCCATTTCGGCGCGGGCATAGGAAGAAAGTTTCCGAAGAGAAATGCCGTAACCGTCTTCCAAAAGGTCGAGATTGCCGTATTTGAGGGAAATGTCCAGCACGGTGAACACGCAGGCAGGATTTCCCATATGCGCGCCGATCCATGCGATGTCGTGATTGCCCCACTGGATGTCCGCGCTGTGATGCGCCACGAGCAGATCAAGGATCTTGTCCGGATTTTCCCCGCGGTCGAAAACGTCGCCGACGATGTGCAGCGTATCGACGGCAAGCCCCTTGATCGCCTCCGTGAGCGCAACGATAAAGCTCTCGGCGCGATTGAGCTCGATGATAGAAACGAAGATCTCATGATAATACGCCTCTTTGTCAAAATCGGCGCGGTCCATATTGATCAGTTCGTCGATGACGTAACCGAAATCCTTGGGCAGATTTTTTCTCACCTTGCTGCGGGTATATTTGGAAGCGACGTTGCGGCAAAGCTCAACGAGCCTGTGCAGCTGAACGAGGTACCAGTCTTTCAGATCGTCCGTCTTCCCCTTCATTTCCGCGATGAGCGCCTGCGGATAATAGACGAAAGTCGCAAACTCATCGCGCTCCTTTTCCGTCATCGTATTTCCGTAGAGCTGTTCCACCTTCTCGCGGATGACGCCCGAGCAGTTGTTCATGATGTGACAGAAAGCTTCGTACTCACCGTGCAGATCGCTCATGAAATGCTCGGTGCCCTTGGGCAGGCGCATGATGGCTTCGAGATTGATGATCTCGGCGGCCGCCGCGCGCGCCGTGGGGTATTTTTCGGAAAGCAAAGCAAAATATTCTTTTTTGAAATCTTCTTTTTCCATTTTCCTCTTCCTTACGATTTTCACTTTTATTTTAACACCGCGGCGGCTATGTGTCAATAGCGCAATAAAAAAAGTAAAAAAACATTTTTGTTTGTTTTTTTTGATTTTTATGGCATAATTCGACAGTTTTTTACAGAAAAAATAACTAAACGTTAACATATTCGTTATTTTTTTATTATTTTTCGCAACTTTATGCGAAAATGTTGACAGAGCCGCGCGAAAATTGCTATAATCAAACTGAAAAAAGCCAAAACAGACGACGCCACTTCCCGCTTACCATATTCCGCTATCGAAAGACAAAGCGGCAAATATTTTTTCGGCAAAGTCTTGAAATTTGAAATATTTGGTTTATAATATAAAATAAGAATAAAAATAATGAAAGGAGATTTTTATGAGCAAAAAGCAAGTATGCCCCGAAAAGCAGCCTTTGACAGAGGATTACCTCAAAAAGATGGACGCTTACTGGCGCGCAACGAACTACCTCGCTGCAGCCCAGCTGTACCTTCTGGACAACCCCCTGCTCAGAGAGCCTTTGACCAGGGATCAGATCAAAAAGAAGATCGTCGGGCACTGGGGTACCGTTCCCGGACAGAACTTCGTCTATGTGCATCTTAACAGAGCCATCAAAAAGTATGATCTCGACATGATCTTACTCTCCGGCCCCGGCCACGGCGGCAACTTCTTCGTCGCCAACTCCTACCTGGAAGGAACGTACAGCGAAGTGTATCCCAACGTCGGTCAGGACTATGAAGGGATGAAGAAACTTTGCAAGCAATTCTCCTTCCCCGGCGGCATTTCCAGCCACGTTGCGCCCGAAACGCCCGGTTCCATCAACGAAGGCGGCGAGCTCGGTTACTCCATTGCCCACGCATTCGGCGCGGTGTTCGACAACCCCGACCTGATCGCGGCGGTCACCGTCGGAGACGGCGAAGCGGAAACGGGTCCGCTTGCGACCGCATGGCATTCCAATAAATTCCTCAACCCCGCAAGCGACGGCGCGGTGCTCCCCATCCTGCATCTCAACGGTTACAAGATCAACAATCCGACCGTCTTCGCGCGTATTTCGCACGACGAAGTGGAAAGCTTCTTCCACGGCTGCGGCTGGAAGCCTTACTTCGTTGAAGGCGACGACCCGATGGATATGCACAAAAAGATGGCCCTCGCCCTCGACAAGTGCATCGAAGAGATCAAGAAGATCCAGAAAGGCGCACGCGAACAGGGCAAGACGGAGCGCCCGTTCTGGCCGATGATCGTTCTGCGCACGCCGAAGGGCTGGACGGGCCCGAAGGTCGTGGACGGTCTGCAGATCGAAAACAGCTTCCGCGCCCATCAGGTCCCCATCACGATGGAAAAACCCGAGCATATGCAACTGCTCAAAGACTGGCTCATGAGCTACAAGCCCGACGAGCTGTTCGACGAAAATTACAGGCTCAAACCTGAACTGCGCGCCCTCGCTCCCGAAGGCGATCACAGGATCAGCGCGAACCCGCACGCAAACGGCGGCAAACTCCTGCGCGATCTGCGCCTGCCCGATTTCAAAAAATATGCTGTCGACGTCCCCGCTCCCGGCGCGGTACGCACGCAGGATATGCTCGAACTCGGCGGATATGTGCGCGACGTATTCAAACTCAACGAAGAGAGCAAAAACTTCCGCGCGTTCGGACCGGACGAATGTATGTCCAACCGCCTCTACCGCGCGTTCGAAGTGACCAACCGCGACTTTAACGCGGACATCTGGCCCACCGACGACAAACTCGCGAAAGACGGCCGCATCATGGACGCGTACCTGTCCGAGCATATGTGCGAAGGCTGGCTGGAAGGCTATATCCTCACGGGACGCCACGGTTTCTTCGCTTCCTACGAAGCGTTCATCCGCGTGGTCGATTCCATGGCGGCACAGCACGCGAAATGGCTCAAAGTTTGCAACCAGCTCCCTTGGCGGCAGGACATTGCGTCTTTGAACCTCATTCTCACCTCCAACGTCTGGCAGCAGGACCACAACGGCTTTACTCATCAGGATCCGGGATTCCTCGATCACATCGCAAACAAAAAGGCGGACGTCGTGCGTATGTATCTCCCGCCCGATGCAAACTGCCTGCTCTCCTGCTTCGACCACTGCGTGAAGAGCAAGAACTACGTCAACGTCATCGTCGCGTCCAAACACCCCAGCTTCCAGTGGCTGACCATGGATCAGGCAGTCAAGCATTGCACGCAGGGCGTGAGCATCTGGGATTGGGCTTCCAACGACGAGGGTGAAGAACCCGACATCGTCATCGCCTGCTGCGGCGACACGCCTACGCTCGAAGCGCTCGCGGCGACCACCATTCTGCGTGACAATCTGCCCGGGCTCAAGATCCGTTTCGTCAACGTCGTCGACCTGATGAAACTTCAGCCGCACGGCGTACACCCCCACGGTCTTACCGACGCCGACTACGACGCGATCTTCACCAAGGACAAGCCCATCATCTTCAACTTCCACGGCTATCCTACCCTCATTCATGAACTTACCTACACGCGCCATAATAAAAACCTGCACGTGTTCGGTTACACGGAAGAAGGCACGATTACGACGCCGTTCGACATGCGCGTGCAGAATAAGATCGACCGCTTCGACCTCGTAAAAACGGCGATCACCGTCCTGCCTCAGCTGGGCAATACGGGCAGCGCGCTCTTCCAGAAGATGAACGACCTGCTCGTAAAACACAAAAACTACATCGCAGAAGTCGGCGAAGACATTCCCGAAGTCAAAGATTGGGTATGGCATACCCCCGACAATAAGTAATGAGCTAAAAAAAATTCCCGCGCGGTATCGCGCGGGAATTTTTTTTGCACTCGTCTCGGGCAAACTGTTTTGTTCAATTTATATCATTTGATCGGTTTATATCATTTGTTCGTTCTACGACCTCGGCTCCCTGCGCGACTTTGTTGTTCGCGTCGCCGCTTACCTTTTCGATTCGCCCTCTCCGTTCTGTGCGTGGATTTTATACGGCCGACTGACATATTTAATGACAAGAACGCTTCCTTTGCTGCGCATTCGGCATG
>CALVSU010000121.1 GCA_944359385.1 uncultured Clostridia bacterium
GCGATGATCAGACAAAAGGAATTGGAGCCGCTCACGGGATACGTGCACGGCGGCTGTTCACCCGTCGGCATGAAAAAGCGTTTCCGCACTTTTATCGACGAGAGCGCGCAGGCGTTCGGTGAGATCTGCGTCAGCGCGGGCAGGCGCGGCTGTCAGATGAAACTGCCGCCCGCGGCGCTTGCCGCGTTCGTCGGCGCGGCGTTCGCGCCGCTCAGGTCGGAAGAATAAGCGCGGCGTTCGCGCCGTTTGGAAAGGGAGAGCGGGGCGTTTATGCCGTCTGAGGCGGAAGAACGGGCGCAGTCGGGCCGGGAAAGGATCTTCGGCAAGGCAGAACAGGGAGAGGGGTATGAAAAAGATACCGCGCGCAATTTTATATCATATTTTGCTCGCCGCGGCGGGACTTGCGGTCGGGCTGGGGGCGGGCACAGTCTGCGCGTTGTTTGCGCGGGGGCTGAACGTCATCGCGCCCTATGCGTTCGCGCATTTTTCGTCGCAGGTCTGGTTTCTGCCGCTCGCGGGGCTGTTTACGGCGGCTATGTTCCGACTGTTCGACAACGGCAGGCAGGGCATGGGCGTCGTCATCCGTTCCGCCCGCGGAGAGGCGGACGGCGTAGCGCTCCGCGCGGCGGCATTTCAGATCTCGGGAACGTGGTGCGCGCATTTCTTCTGCGCGAGCGTGGGAAGAGAGGGCGCGGGTGTGCAGATCGGTGCGGCGATCGGATGCAATATCGGCAAAAACCTGCCGCTCAGGGGCGCGGACAGGATCCTGCTGATCGCGGGGATGTCCGCGGGGTTTTCCGCTCTGTTTCTTACGCCGCTCGCCGCGTTTTTCTTTGCCATGGAAGTGACGCTGATCGGAAAACTGCGGTTCGAGACGGTCGTTCCCTGCCTTGTTTCTTCCTTTGCGGCGTACTTCGCGGCGCGGATGTGCGGACTGCACGCGCATACGAGCGCGCTTTCCGTTTTTCCCGCGCTCGGCTTTGCTCTCGTGCTCAAAATCATGGCGATGGGTGCGCTGTTCGGGCTTGCGGCGCTGGTGTTTGTCTTTGCGTCGCGCTTTTTCAGGGCGTTTTTTCTGCATTCGGTGCAAAATCCGTTTGTGCGCATCTTTGCCGCGGCGGTACTGCTTTCCTGCCTTTTGTACCTCGCGCACGGCGGAAGATATGCGGGGTTGGGCACTGATCTCGTCGAAACGGCGACGGATGGCGGAAAAGTATATGTCTATGACTGGATCTTAAAGTTTCTCTTCACCGCCGCCACGCTGGGGGCGGGATTTATCGGCGGAGAAGTGACGACGATGTTTGCCGCAGGCGCGACGCTCGGCAGCGTGTTGGCGGGCGTTTTCGGCATACCGAACGAACTTGCGGTTTGTCTCGGGTATGCGGCAGTGTTCGGCGCCTGCACGAGAACGCTCTTTGCGCCGATCTTTCTCGGCGCGGAGATCTTCGGCTTTGCCGCCGTGCCGTATCTGATTTTTGCCTGCGCCGCGTCCTGTCTGTTCGGCATGGGCTGTTCCGTTTACGGTGAAAAAGGGGTATTTTCCGCATTGTTCCCCGAAAAGTCGCAAAAACATCGCGCAGCCTTTCTCGCTATAAAAAAACGTATGCGCGGTCTTCTGTAAATAAAAAGGCGCAGACCGTCATTGCTAAGCTCCCCCCGAAGGTCGAGTTTTGCATAGAATGCGTGTCTTTACACAAAATAAGGGACAAGATTGTCATCCGGCATTTTGTGGGCAAGGACATGAAATTCTTGCAAAGACGAGGAGTTCGGGAGGAGATATTTTGTACGATTTTTTCCAATGGTCGGAAATAGAGCCTGAAATACAGGTCAACGAAAGCGTAGCCGTTCACCTGCATCTGTTCTACGAGGACCTCAAACAAGAATTTTTCGATTATTTTTCGAACATACCTTTCGGATATGATCTTTATATTTCGTGCAGGGAAGGCGCAGACGCGGAAGGCCTGCGCAATTTTTTTGCGGGGCTGAAAAACGCAAACAGCGTTACCGTTCGCGCGACGCCGAACAGGGGCAGGGACATCGCGCCGCTTTACGTGCTTTTCGGGAAAGAAATACAGGCGCACGATTTCTTTTTGCACGTGCATTCCAAAAAGTCTCTCTACACGGGCACCGAGCAGGTATCCTGGCGCACAAAGTCACTGGATATGCTGACGGGGTCTGCGGTCACCGTAGAGAAAATTTTTCGTTTTTTTAAGGAAAAACACGCGGGTTTGGTGTATCCCGAAGCGTTCAATTTTTTTGCGCCCATCGTCAACAGCTGGCTTGCGAACAAAGCGGAGGGGATCCGCCTGCTGGAAAAGCTCGGACTCAAAGATGACGAGGGCAGTTTTTTTTCTTATCCCGTGGGCAGTTTTTTCTGGGCAAGAACGGATGCGGTCAGAAAACTCTTCGAACTGAATTTTTCTTACGAAGATTTCCCGCCCGAATGCGGTCAGACGGACGGCACCCTCGCGCATACGCTGGAAAGGGTGATCGCGTTCGCATCGCGCGGAGCGGGCTATAATAATTTCATCATCGATAAAGACGCGGACAAGGTCTGCATGAACGAGAGCGAATACACCTTTCGTTCGGTCTATGATCTCAACAAGCGCGCGCTGATCCGCCAGTTGAAGCAGTACCGCGTCGTCAGTTTTGACGTTTTCGACACGCTGATCACGAGAAAACTGCTGATTCCCGACGATATTTTTCTTTGGCTGGAAGAGCGGACGGGTATCAAAGATTATCTGAAGATCCGCAAACGCGCAGAGGCGCTTGCCAATGAAAAATACGGCGCCGCGACGGACATCGTGAAGATCTATGCAGAATTTCCCGCGCTCCTGCAGATCACGCGGGCGGAGGCGGACAGGCTCATGCAGGAAGAGATCGCCTGCGAAAAGAGGGTGTGCATCGCGCGCCGCGACATGGTCGACGTGGTCAGGGCGCTCGCGGAGAGCGGCGTCAGGATTATTCTCGTATCGGATATGTACCTTTCGGGCGCGGTGATCACGGATATTCTTGCGCAGTGCGGTTTTCAAAGGGATTGGTGGAGCGACGTCTTTGTCTCCTGCGAATGCGGACTGCGCAAAGACGCGGGAACGATATGGAATTTGATTCGGAAAAAGTATGAAATATTTGATATAAAAGCATTTATACATTTAGGGGATAATTTGCATTCCGATATACAGGTGGTAAATGATAATAAAATCAACAGTATGTATATTCCGTCTGCATTGACATTGGCAAAAATGCACAGGTCGTATGCGTCGTTGCGGAATTTTTTCGCGGAGCGTTCTTTGAAGGACTCCTTCTTGCTCGGGCTCACGGTGAACGCCTGTCTTTTCAATTCTCCCTTTGCGTTGCAGAAAGACGGAACGGTCTACGTCTCTTCCGACATGGTGGGATACAGCTTTTTCGGCCCTGTCCTGGCAGCTTTTTGCGAATATATCGCGCAGAAGGCGCGGGGGAACCTGCTGTTTCTGGCGCGAGAAGGAAAGCTTTTGCAGGAATATTATAAAAAATTTTGCGAGAAAAGCGGCGTTGCGGAGCGTCCCAACCGTTATCTGTATACGTCCAGGCGTGCCTGCGGGGTCGCCTCGATCGGGACAAGGGAAGCGCTATACGACTATTTTGCATCCGCCGTCGGGAGTTACGAAGGCACGGCGCGGCACCTGTTTCGGACGCGTCTGAGCATCGATATAGAAGAAGACGAAAACATCTCGCTGCCGAAGGATATCGAAAGGGTCAAAGCGCTCTGCGACCGATATTATGATCGGATCATGCATTCGGTGCGGGAGGAGTCGGAAGCCTACGGAAAGTACCTGAGGAGCGTGATAAAGGATGACGAAGCGTATCAGGTCGTCGATCTCGGGTATTCGGGCTCCATACAGACCTATCTCGCGCAATTTTTGCACAGAAAGCTGGACGGGCTGTATCTGGTCTGTTCGAAAGATCCCAAGCCGTTGAAGATCGGGTGTGAATGCGAATCGCTGTATACGTTTCGGGATTCGTGGGAGCAGACGATCTTTCTGCGCAACAGTCTGATGCTCGAATCCATGCTGAAAATAGAATGCGGTCAGCTGGATCATTTTGAAAGGGAAGGAGAGAGCGTCGTTCCCGTATTTAAAAAGGCAGACGTCATCACGGAGAGCGAAAAGAAGATCCAGCGGAGCGCGGGGCTGTTCGTGGAGGAGTTTGCTTCTCTGATCAGGGGCGTCGGCGGTGCGCTGAATCCGAGCCTTTTGGAAAACAATTTCGACAACCTGTTCAGGCGGGATGTGCGGTTCAACGTTCCGTCGCTGAACAAACTGTTCGTCGAAGACGATTACACAAGTGTTTGCAGGTATCTGCAATACAACAGGCATATCGGCGCGTGGGTGCGGAGCGGAAAGGTCAGGCGTTACTCTCTGACGCTGGTCCTTGTGACGGGCGGGCCGCCCTGCTTTGCCGAAAAATGTCTGAAAGGGATCGCGTCGGACGGGTTCGGAGATCACGAACTCATCGTCGCCGTCCCGCAGGAATACGGGCAGGCGTGGCAAGACAGAATGTCGGCGTATCGGCCGCCTGACGGCGGGTGCGTGAAGCTGCTGTTTTTTAAGGAAGAAGAGGAGAGGGCGCAGCGCTGTCTGGCAGAAGCGGAGGGACAGTATATCTGTTTTCTGCATGAAACGGACGTACTGTTGCAGGGCAGCATGAAAGATGCGGTCGTTCGTGCGGAACGGGATCTTTGCGATATGGTCGTGTGGACCTGCGCGAAGAGCACCGAACCGAAGTCGGAACCTTTCCGACGGGAAGAAAAAGACGGCGGGATCCTGCTCAACGGGGATACGGGAGTGCTGTATCTCATCTCGGTGGATTTTCTGGAAAAAAATCAGATACGTCTGGAAAAAACAGCGCCGTCGCGCGTGGTCTTTCCGTTTGAATATATTTTCAGGCAGGAACGTAGAAATGCGGACAGCGCACTGTTTCTGGCAGAACCGATCGACACGGGGTTTGCGCACAGCATCGGTGTCCGGCACGAGATCGGAAGGATGGCGGAGCGCATCGGCTTTCTGGAAGGCGAACTGGACAGGGTCTACCGTTCCCGCACTTACCGCGCGGGGCGCATGGTCACCTGGGCGCCGCGCAAAGCGCGCAATTTTATGAGGATGCTCAGAACGAAGGGCATACGCTATACGCTGGTGCGCCTGTTCGGCGGTCGCAAAAGGG
>CALVSU010000122.1 GCA_944359385.1 uncultured Clostridia bacterium
CAATCGTCCATCCATAGTGCTTTTTTTCCGCTTTTGTTCCCATAATCATCCAAACTCTTTCTCTTTATTTCTCCCGCGCCGCGGCGGAAAGTTTTTCCATGCAATTATAACATAAACCCGCGCGCGCTGTCAACAATGCGCGCGCGGCTCCCGCCGAAGGTCAAATTCCGCAAAGAGCCTTCCGCTCAGAGAGCAAAAAGGCAGGCGTAATACGCCGCAAACCCGATGAGCATGAGCGCGCCGCCCACCCTGCCGACCTTCCGCTTTCCGATCAGCACGATCGCCAGCAGAAGCACCGCCGCGCCGAGCGCGACCGCCGCGTCGACCAGATTGACGTGCGTGAACGCGAGCGGATAAAAAAGCGATGACGCGCCCGCAACGACGAGCACGTTAAAAATGTTGCTCCCCACCACGTTGCCGACAGCGATGTCCGACTCCCCTTTGATCGCCGCAAAAACCGAAGTGACCAGCTCGGGCAGAGAGGTGCCGATCGCCACAACCGTGAGCGCGATGATACGTTCTGAAACGCCCGCTCTCGCCGCAAGATATTTTGCTGCGTTGACAAGAAGCGAACTTCCGCCCACGACCATCGCCAGCCCGACGACAAACAACGACACCAGAAACCACATTTTGCCGCGGCGCACGGAGATCCAGCCCGCAAGCCTGCCTTTTTGTCCTCCGTCCTTGCCCTCTTTGCCGCCGCCTGCGCAGTCTTTCGCTTCGTCCGCGCCTTTTTTTCCGCCGTCCGCCTTTTTCCCGTCCGCGACGTCTGCTGCGCCGTCTGCCGCGACGTCTGCCGCGCCGCCGACCGTGCCGTCTGCCGCGCCTATGCCGCCACGCTCTCCCTTTTCGTACGTTCCGGACGACAAGTTCCCGAGCGCATCATGCGAAAGCACGCCTGCCGCCTCTTTTTTCTGCTCGCGCTTGGCTTGCAGAATGAGAAGCGTCACGTATCCTGCGAACACGACGAGGAAAATCAATCCTTCCCACCAGACGAGGGAGTCGCCCCAAAGCCCGAACGCGATCAGGAGCGCGCCCGAACCGATGAGCACGGGAAAATCGAGAAAGAGAGAGCTTTTCTGCACGGTGAGCCTGCGCATGAGAGCGGAAAGTCCCAGAATGAGCAGAATGTTCGCGATGTTGCTCCCGACGACGTTTCCGACGGCAATATCCGTCGAATGTTTGATCGCAGACGTCACCGAAACGGCGAGTTCGGGCGCGCTCGTTCCGAACGCGACGACGGTGAGCCCGATGACGAGCGGGGAAATTTTCAGTTTGCGCGCGATGCCCGCGCTCCCGTCCACCAGCCAGTCCGCGCCCTTTACAAGAAGGGCGAGCCCGACGACGAGAAGAAATATCTGTAAAGCAAGCATTTTATCCACCGTAAAATCATTGCCGCAATTCCGCCTTTCTATGCAAAAAACGCCCGAAATCGGGCGTTTTTTTATGCGGGAACGGGTTTATGCGTTCTTTCCGCAGCAATTTTTATATTTTTTGCCGCTGCCGCAGGGGCAAGGATCGTTTCTGCCCGGTTCTTTGACCGATTTGACCGTCGGCTTTGCGCCGCCTTCCGCGGAACGGTTGGTCGAAAGCTCCGCATGGCTCTCGCTGACCAGCTCCGTCCTGACGGGCGCGGGCGCGGGACGGTTGACTTCGATGCGCACCTTCAACAGCATCGCGATGGTGTTGTTCTGGATACGCTCGATCATTTCGTCGAACATTTCGAAGCCTTCCTGCTTATACGAAATGACGGGATCCACGTTGCCGTACGCGCGAAGGCCGATACCCTTTCTCAGCTGGTCCATCGCGTCGATCTGGTCGATCCAGTTACGGTCGACGTTCATCAGCAGGAAACGCCTTTCGACGTCCGCATAGTCGATGCCGAACTGCTCTTTGACCTCGGCGATCTTCTCCGCATACGCCTTTTCCGTCGCCTTGGTGATCTTTTCGAGCGCGTAATCGGTGTCCCATTTTGCGAGCTTTTCGCTCGTGATGAAGTTGCTCCCTTCGGGAAGCAGGCGCTGTTCGAGCGCCTTGTTGAGGGTGTCGACATCCCATTTCTCGGGCATTTCGTCGATATTGACCGCCTCGGAGACGATCTTGCGCACAAAATCGGGAATATATTTGACGACCTGTTCGTGCACGTCTTCGCCTTTGAGCACCTTCATGCGCTCGGCATAGATAACCTCGCGCTGTTTGTTCATGACGTCGTCATATTGCAGGATGTTCTTGCGGATGCCGAAGTTCCTGCCCTCGATCGCCTTCTGCGCGTTCTCGATGCCGCGCGAAAGGAGCTTGGATTGCAGGCAGGTATCCTCGTCTTTGCTGAATATGCCGTAGATCTTTTTCATTCTCTCGCCGCCAAACCGCTTGATGAGATCGTCTTCGAGAGAGATGAAGAAAATAGACACGCCGGGGTCGCCCTGACGGCCGCTTCGGCCGCGCAGCTGGTTGTCGATACGGCGGGATTCGTGGCGCTCGGTGCCGAGAATGCAGAGCCCGCCCGCGGCGACGACCTGCTGTTTTTCGGCGTCCGTTTCCGCCTTATAGCTCTCGTAGAGTTCGCGGTAATGTTTGCGCATCTTCTCCGCTTCCCCTTCGAGCTCCGCATACGAAGTGGCAAGCTCGATCATCTCGTGATCGACGCCCTCTTCGCGCATGCGTTTCTTAGCGAGGTATTCGGGGTTGCCGCCGAGCAGGATGTCCGTGCCGCGGCCCGCCATGTTCGTCGCGATCGTGACCGCGCCCAGACGCCCCGCCTGCGCGACGATCTCCGCTTCGCGTTCGTGGTTTTTCGCGTTCAGAATGTTGTGTTTGATGCCGTTCTTTCTGAGGATGCGCGCGATCTCTTCCGATTTTTCGACGGTGACCGTACCGATCAGGATAGGCTGACCCGCTTCGTGGCGTTCGGTGATCTCTTTGAGAAGCGCCCTCTTTTTGCCGTCGGCGGTCGGGTAGACGATGTCGGGCATATCCTTGCGGACGACGGGCTTGTTTGTAGGGATCTCCAGAACGTCGAGGGAATAGATCGTCCTGAACTCCCCTTCTTCCGTCTTCGCCGTACCCGTCATGCCCGAAAGTTTTTTGTAAAGCCTAAAGAAATTCTGGAAGGTGATGGTCGCATACGTCTTGTTCTCGTTGCGCACCTTTACCCCTTCTTTCGCTTCGATCGCCTGATGCAGACCGTCAGAATAGCGGCGGCCGATCATGAGACGGCCCGTGAACTCGTCGACGATGATGACTTCGCCGTCGTTGACGATGTAATCCTCGTCCCTGTGGAAGAGTTTGTGCGCTTTGAGCGCCTGCTGGATGTGGTGGTTGAGAGACGCGTTGTCGATGTCGCCGAGGTTTTCGATGTTGAAGAAACGCTCTGCCTTCGCCGCACCGCGCTCGGTGATCTGCACGCTGCGCGCCTTGCGGTCGATGACATAGTCCCAGTCACCGAACTTGTCGCCCTTCACGATGTCGTCATATTCGTCGTATTTGGATTCCCGTTCGGGCTCCTCTTCCGTCTCTTCGGCGGCTTTTCTCTTTTTCTTCTTTTTATCTTCGTCCGCTTCCGCCTTCACGCCGTCGTCTTCGAAGCCGCCGTTGAGGGTGCGCACGAACCTGTCCACGCGCTCATAAAGTTCGCTGGATTTGTCCCCTTTGCCCGAAATGATGAGCGGCGTCCTCGCCTCGTCGATGAGAATGGAGTCCACTTCGTCGACGATCGCAAAATCCAGCTCCCTCTGCACCATTTTATTGAGGTCGCTTTTGAGGTTGTCCCTGAGGTAGTCGAATCCGAGCTCGTTGTTGGTCGCATAGGTGATGTCGGCATTGTACGCCTTCTTCTTGTCCTCGTCCTCCATTCCGGGAACGACGACGCCGACGGTGAGCCCGAGGAATTTATGCACCTTGCCCATCCACTCCGCGTCGCGCTTTGCGAGGTAATCGTTGACGGTAACGATGTGGACGCCCTTGCCCGCGAGCGCGTTGAGGTAGGAAGGAAGAGTCGCGACCAGCGTCTTGCCTTCGCCCGTCTTCATTTCGGCGATACGGCCCTGATACAGAGCGATGCCGCCGATGATCTGCACATGATAGTGTTTGAGTTTGAGAACGCGCCACGCCGCTTCCCTGACGACCGCAAACGCGTCAAAGAGGATATCGTCCAGCGTTTCGCCCTTGGCGAGCCTTTCTTTGAGGATCGCCGTCTGTCCGCGCAGCTGCGCGTCGCTCATCGCGGCGTATTTGGGTTCGAGCGCCTCGACCTGTTTCGCCATCTTGTCCAGCTTACGAAGGCTGCGCCTGCCGTCGCTGTTGAGCATATAGTTGATGAGTCCCATAACCTTACCTCTCGTCGCGCGCGGCGCCGCGCGCGCGTAATTTGAATTGCGTATCGGATTTATTTTACAATATTTTCATGAAAATGTAAAAGACTTTTGCGAGAAAATTGACAAATAAACGATTATTTAACCTGATTTTCACCGAGCGGAACGCTCGCCGCCGTCAGAAGACACACTTCTTTTGCGCCTGCGGCGCGGAGCGAAGACGCGATCGCGTTTGCCGTCGCGCCCGTCGTCATCACGTCGTCGATCACAAGGATGCGTTTGTCCCTGCACTTTTTGCGCTCGTGCACGCGGAAGCTTCCCGCAAGGTTGTGCGCCCTCTCCTTTTTGGACAGCCATTTCTGTTCGCCCGTTTCCCGCGTCTTGACGAGCACTTCCCCTTCGAGCGGGATGCCCGCGGCCGCGCACACTTCCTCGGCAAGGAGCCGCGACTGGTTATATCCCCTCTTCTTTTCCGCTTTCTCCGTCATCGGCACGAACACGGCAAAATCGCAAACAGAAAATTCTTTTTCTGCGATCTTCGCCATGCATTCCCCGAAAATTTTGCCGAGATATTTCCCTCCCGTTTTCAACTTTTTGATCAGGCGCACGACTTCCCCTTCATAGGAAAATACGGAGCGCGCCCTGTCGTAAACGGGCATGCGCGCCTTGCATTCGAGGCACACGGGATAATCTCCTCCCGTCTTCCTGCCGCACTTGGAACAGACCGACCCGCTGTTGAAGGGCAGCGTTTTCAGACAATGCGGACAAAATGGCTCCTCTCCGAAAAGCTCCGCTCCGCAGGCGGCGCAGGTCAGCGAGGGATCGAACAGCAGCTTCTCCGCCATGCGGAAAAACGGATTTTTCTCTTTGCGCTCCATGTTTTCAGCCCCCC
>CALVSU010000123.1 GCA_944359385.1 uncultured Clostridia bacterium
GTTGCAAAACAACCCTGCGGATATTAAACCGCAAAGAACGCCGCATGGCTGCCCGCAGGTTTATAACGCCGCATGGCTGCCCGCGGGTTTATAACGGCGCAACAGCCGCCGCAGACTGCGAGCTTGAAATGCCGCAACAGCCGCCGCAGACTGCGGGCTTGAAATGCCGCAACAGCCGCCGCAGACTGCGGGCTTGAAATGCCGCAACAGCCGCCGCGGCGAACGACCGCGGCGCAATACTTATCTTTTTTCCGCCGCCTGTCTGCCGAGCGCAAAAGCGCGCTCGTTGATCTCCATGAGCGCGGGCTTGCCGACAAATTTTTCATTGAGACAGTTGAGGATGCTCTTGTCGCGCACGACGCCCGTCGCCGCACAGAGCGCGCCCATGATGACGGTGTTCGCACTGCGGATGTCGCCCGCATCCATGGCGATGTCGTTGGCGGGGATGTCATAGACGGTGACATCCTCTCTGCCCGCATAGCAATCGGACATGGAGCCGTTCACGAGAATGATGCCGCCCGCCCTGACGCGGGGCGCAAACTTATGAAAGCTCGGCGCGTTCATCGCGACGAGCACGTCGGGCTGATTGCACAGGGGCGACGCGATGGGCTCTTCGGAGATGATGACCGAACAGTTTGCCGTGCCGCCGCGCATTTCGGGTCCGTATGCGGGGAGATAGGAGACCTCCTTCCCTTCGCGAAGCCCGCTTTCGGCGAGCATTTTGCCTGCGGACAGGACGCCCTGTCCGCCCTGACCTGCCAATAAAATACGTACCATAATCCCCTCCTATTCCATACCCGCGGATTTGTCGCGATAAACGCCGAGCGGGAAGGTCTTGCTCGTCTCTTCCGCCATGAAGCGGAGCGCGTCGACGGGATTCATGTGCCAGTTCGTGGGGCAGGAAACGAGCACTTCCACGAAGGAATACCCCCTGTCTTCCGCCTGAAAGCGCAGTGCCTTTTTAATGGCTTTTTTCGCGGCGAGGACGTGCTTGACGTCGTGCGTGGAAACGCGTTCGATGTAATAAGGCGCGTCGAGGGTGGCGAGCAGTTCGCATACGCGGATGGGATAGCCGTTGACGGCGGGATCCCTGCCGTTTTGGCAGGTAGTCGCCTTCTGCCCGATGAGGGTCGTGGGCGCCATCTGTCCGCCCGTCATGCCGTAAATGCTGTTGTTGATGAAAATGATGGTGATGCGTTCGCCGCGCGCCGCCGCATGGACGGTTTCCGCCATGCCGATGGACGCGAGGTCGCCGTCCCCCTGGTAGACGAACACCAGCCTGTCGGGAAGACATCTTTTGATGCCCGTCGCGACGGCGGGAGCCCTGCCGTGGGCGGCTTCCTGCATATCGCAGTTGAAATAATCGTAGGCGAACACCGCGCACCCGACGGGGGCGATGCCGATCGCCTTATCTTCGAGCCCGAGTTCCTCTATGCTCTCCGCGACCAGCCTGTGCACGATGCCGTGCGTACAGCCGGGGCAGTAATGCAGAGGGGTGTCCGTGAGCATTTTCGTCTTTTCGAATACCTTTGCCATGTGTTCCTCCTTACTTGCCCGCGCGCGCCTTGTTGAGGGCGTTTTTCGCCGCGGCGACGATCTCCGATTCGTCCATGACGTTGCCGCCCGTCCTGCCGTAGAAATACACGGGTTTTTTCCCATTCACGGCGAGGCGCACGTCCTCGACCATCTGCCCGAGGGAAAGTTCCACCGACAGGAACGCGTCCGCTCCCTTTGCCGCCTCTTCATACGCTTCCGAAGGGAAGGGATAGAGGGTGATCGGACGGATGACGCCCGCTTTGATCCCCTCTTTGCGGAGGGTATTCGCCGCGCTCTTGCAGATGCGCGCGACCGTGCCGTACGCGGTGATGACGATCTCGGCGTCTTCCGTCATATATTTTTCTGCGCGCTTTTCGGTTTTTGCGATCTCTTCGTACGTCTTCTGCATCTCGTTGACGTGCGGTTCCAGCTCTTCGGGCTTGATGATGAGGCTGTTGAGCACACGCCTCTTTTCGCCGAACCTGCCGTCCGTCGCCCATTCCTTTTTCGGAATATCCGAAAGGGCGCGCATGGGCGGGAGTTCGACGGGCTCCATGAGCTGGCCGATCATGCCGTCCGCGAGGATCATCGCGGGAACGCGGTATTTGTCCGAAAGGTCGAATGCGAGATAGGTGAAATCGCACGCTTCCTGCACGGAAGAGGGCGCGAGCACGATGAGATGATAGTCGCCGTGACCGCCGCCTTTGGTCGCCTGAAAATAATCGCCCTGCGCGGGAAGAATGCCGCCAAGCCCCGGTCCCGCGCGCATGATGTTGACGATGACGCAGGGGATCCGTGCGCAGGCAATGTAGGAAATGCCTTCCTGTTTGAGGCTGACGCCGGGGCTCGAAGAACTGGTCATGGCGCGCACGCCCGCGCCCGCCGCGCCGTAGACCATGTTGATCGCGGCGACTTCCGACTCCGCCTGCACGAACACGCCGCCGATCTTGGGCATATTCGCGGACATATATTCGGGCACTTCGTTCTGCGGCGTGATGGGATAGCCGAAGAAGGCGCGGCAGCCGTTGCGGATCGCCCCTTCGCAGATCGCCTCGGTGCCGTGCAATAAAATTTTAGACATAAAAATCCTCCCTGTTCACACATTTTGTTTTGAGCTGACAAAACAAAATGTCGTGATTTTGAGGGCAACACCGCCGCGCGCCGCAAAGCGGCTGACGGCGTTTTCTCCCTCTTTGCGCCCTTTTATAGGGGCACACTTAATATACAAGGGCGCAAATTCACCCTCTTCCCATAAGGCAAAGCGTTGCCAAATAGGGGTGCGCTGCGGAAAATTGCGATTTCCCTTGCGCGAGTTATTATTTTAAATAATTTGAGGCGCGTTTGAAAACCGCGCTTTTCAAAAAGCGCACTCAATTTGCCGCATACTTGCGGCTTGCCGAAAAAGAGTGAATGCGAAAATTGCTTTATTATGAAAGCCCTTAAATATTTTCGCAGAGAGAAAAACATTGCAGAGCCGACTTATATGTCGGCGAACAATGGTTGTCTCTCAAATCACGGCATTTCGCAGCGCCTTTGCGCGAGAAATGCGTGAACTCCCTCATTTTTCCACTTCGATCGCGCAATCGGGACACATGATCGCACAGAACGCACAGCCGATGCAGTTTTGCGGATTGACCTTTTCCGCGACGAAATAACCGTTCGCGTTCATCCTGTGCTTGCTCAGCGAGATGACCTTTTTCGGGCAGGCGTTCGCGCACAGCCCGCACCCCTTGCAGAGTTTTTCGTTGATCGTGATGTTTGCCATTGCTATTCTCCTCGTTCTCTCCTGTCGTAAAAGAGATATTGTTGGATGAACCCGCCGTATGTCCCGAATTTTTCGCAGAAATACGCGGATATGCTCTCTCTCGTTTTCAATGCACCGCCGAATTCTTCGCGATAGACCTTTTCGATCCACGTATCGACGGGAAACGCGCCCGTGTCCGAAAATCCGAACAGGGCGACGCAGTCGGCGACTTTCGCGCCCACGCCTTTATAGCGCATCAGCTCTTTTCTGAGTTCCTTGCCCCGCAGGGAAGAAAGACGCCCCAGCCCTTCTTTTGCGACCGCCTTCGCCGTTTCCGAAATGTACGCGGCGCGGTATCCCGCCCCGCAATCGGCATAAAATTTTGCGTCTTTTTCCGCAAGCACCTGCGCCGAGGGAAAAGAAAAATATCTCTCTCCCATGAAAATATGCTCCGCACCGAGCGCGGCGCATATATTTCCGATCACCGCGCGGATGCGCGGAATGCGGTTGTTCTGCGACACGATGAAAGAAAAGAGCGTCTCTTCCGCGTCCTGGCGGAGAATGCGGATGCCTTTGCCCCGCTCTGCCGCAGCCGCAAGGCAGTCCGAACCGAAACTCTTTGCCCTTTTCACGATGTCCGCATAGTTGCGGCGGACGTCAAAATAATTTTCAAAATATCCCTCGTCCCCTTCGTTCATGCAAAGGAGAGTCTTTGCTCCTTCTTCGCGCAAAAAACAAGCTTTCGCCCCCGAAAAGACGAGGTATCCCTCCCTGAACGGACGGTACCTGAAAACCTGCCCGCACCCCAGCGTGTCGGCGGGGCGGAAATATTCGCTTTCGTAAACAAGTTCGCGCACGCGCGCCTCCCGTATCTTTCCGCCGCCCGCAGAAAACCCGTTCCCGCGGCGCCGCGGCAAAGCGATCAGAATCCGTAATCGCTGAAAATATAATCGACGCCGCAGCGGGCATAAAATGCGGCGAGCGATCTGCTGTCGACCGTATGCACGGCAATTTTTTTGCCGTGCAGCCTGCCGAAGCAGGCTTTTCTGACCCAGTTCCTCTCGCTGAGCACGATGGTCGTGACCCGTTCGTCCGCGCCGAAATATTTTTCTATGGTGCGGGACGTGTAGCCCGCTTTATAGTCGGTGAACCAGATCTCTTCGAAGGGGTATTCGCGCAGTTCGAGATAATCTTCGTAGCTGTAAAACTGCACGATGAACCTGCCGTAAAAATCCACGCCCGCACTCTCGCACGCCGTCTGCAACACCGAAAGGACGGAAAACATATCCGTTTCCTTCGTATCGAACACGACGCGAAAATCTTCGTCTTCGCTCATGAGAAAGACAAGTTCGTCCGCCGTCATGCCCGTGACCCCGCCCGCAAGGACGATCTGTTCGAACTCTTCCAGCGTCGGGCGATCGCTCATCGAATAGCCGCCGTATTCGAAACGGTGCGAACAGACCAGTGCGCCGTCTTCGGTAAATACAAAATCCAGTTCGATGTATTCGCTCCCCGCGGCTACATACGATTGGGTATATTCAAAGCTGTTGAGATAGCTCCCGCCCCCGCCGCCGTGCACGACGGTGACAAAATCGCCGTCCGACGAAGGCACGATGAGCAGAAGATTGGACGCAAAAAACAGGGCGGCAACCGCAAAGAGCAATGCCGCGGCCCCGCGGGAAAAACGCGTCAGCGGATTGACAAACGACAGGCCGCAGACAGCGGCAAGCATCGCTTCCAAAGCCGCCGCTCCGTACGCAAAGCGGGGATCTGCGTGATATTTGAAAAGTTCCGCCGCAACCGAGAAGGACAAAAAAGTCCCCATCGCCGCCAGCCGCAATTTTACCCTTTTTCCCATAGATTCCTTCCGTCTCTTTCCGGCCTGTTCCGTATGCGCCCGAAGCCGCATACCGCGA
>CALVSU010000124.1 GCA_944359385.1 uncultured Clostridia bacterium
AGCGCGGCAAAAAGGAGTTACATATCATGAAAAAAGTATTGGCGCTCATCTGTTCGCTGATCCTGCTCGTGTGCGGGGTTTCGGCTTTCTCGGCCTGCAATGCGGATAATTCTAAAGATTGGGACAACATTCAGGCCAAAGGCAGTCTCGTAGTGGGTTGCACGATTTTTAAGCCCATTACCTATCAGGAAGGAGAAACCTGGAAAGGTTTTGACGTGGAATTGGCACAGGCAGTGGGAGAAAAACTCGGTCTGAATGTTCAGTTTCAGATCATCGAATGGGGCAACAAGATCACGGAGCTGAATTCCAAAAATATCGACTGCATCTGGAACGGAATGACGATCAGCGACGAATTGCTGGATAAAACGTCGGTGAGCGTTCCCTATATGAAGAACAGACAGGTCGTGATCGTGCGCAAAGCGGATGCGGAAAAATATAATGCGCAGGATAAACTTGCCGATGCGCGCATCGTGGCGGAAACAGGTTCTGCGGGCGCGGCGTTCGGCGAAGAGGCGAGCAGCAAATTTACGCCTGTCAAGACACAGCTGGATATTTTCACGAATCTGACGAACAATACGGCTGATGTCGGCATACTCGATTCCGTTCTGGCGGGATTTTATCTGGAAGAAGCGGCATACGACGACCTGACCATGATCGATGTCGGTTTTGCGGAAGAGGAATACGGCATTGCTTTCCGTAAAGGCAGCCCCGTCAAGGACAAAGTCAACGAGGCTTTGCAACAGCTCTGGACAGAAGGAAAAGTGCAGGAGATCGGAGCGAAATACGGTCTTACGGATTCTTTGATCGAGATCAAGTGATAAAAGGGAATTTATGACAATCGGACAAGTCACGTTGGAGCTTCTGACGGGGTTCGGGACAACTTGCCTGTTGTTTGCGTTGACGCTGCTATTGTCGTTGCCCATCGGGTTATTGCTTTCGTTGGCGTCGATGTCCAGGTTCAGGCCTCTCAAAGTTGTGGTCCGCGTTTTTATTTGGATCATCCGCGGAACGCCGCTCATGTTGCAGATCATAATCATATTTTACGGACCCGGCCTTTTGCATATGTCGATCAGCTGGCCTTCGCGCGCATTTGCGGCGGTGGTTGCTTTTGTGATCAATTATTCCTGCTATTTTGCGGTCATTTACCGCGGCGGTTTCGAAAGCGTGCCGCGCGGTCAGTATGAAGCGGGGCAGGTATTGGGCATGAAAAAACATCAGATCTTTTTTCATGTGGTGATCTTTCAGGTTTTCCGTCATATATTGCCGCCCATGAGCAACGAAGTGATCACGCTTGTAAAAGACACTTCTCTTGCGCAGGTCATTTCTGTCGGAGAGATCATTTTTGTTGCGCAGAACATCATGAACAATATTTATGTGATCTATCCGCTTTTTTACGCGGGGGTGTTTTATCTTGTGTTCTGCGGGATCCTTACTTTGCTGTTCGGCTGGCTGGAAAAGAAAACGAAGTTTTACAGGGTGTAGTCCATGGCGTTTCTCGAAGTAAAAGATTATCGGAAAAGTTTCGGCGAGAACGAGGTGCTCAAAGGCATTTCCTTTTCCCTTGAAAAGGGGGAAGTTCTTGCCATCATAGGTTCTTCGGGCGGCGGCAAGACGACGCTTCTGCGCTGTCTGAATTTTCTGGAAATACCCGAAACGGGCGAATTGTGGCTGGGCGGGACAAAATTGTTCGACGCTTCCGAAAAAAAGCAGAACACCGACGCGCAGATCCGCGAAAAGCGCCTGCATTTCGGGCTCGTATTCCAGCAGTTCAATCTTTTCCCGCAGTATACGGTGTTCAAGAACATAACCCTTGCGCAGACTTTGCTCGCGAAGGCGGATTTCCGTCAGAAAAAGGCGGACTTTGCAAAGGTGCTGCGCGCGGCGCCGAAAGAGGAGCGCAAAAAGCTCAGGGAAGAGCAGAAAAAGGTGCTTTCCGAGATCAGGGCGGGACAGAAACGCGCGATCGAAGAAAAAGCGCTTTCTCTTCTGGAAAGAGTGGGGCTTTCGGAAAAGCGGAACGCATATCCTTACGAACTTTCGGGCGGACAGCAGCAGCGCGTGGCGATTGCGCGGGCACTGGCGCTCAGCCCCGATATCCTCTGTTTCGACGAGCCGACCAGCGCGCTGGATCCCGAGCTTACGGGCGAAGTCCTGAAAGTCATCAAAGGGCTCAAATCCGCGGACAGTACGATGATCGTCGTCACGCACGAAATGGAATTTGCGAGGAGCGTCGCCGATCACGTCATTTTCATGGCGGACGGCGTGATCGAAGAGGAGGGAACGCCCGAAGAAGTGTTCGGCGCGCCTTCCAGCGAGAAGACCAAGGCGTTCCTGCAAAAGACGGAAAATACGGATTTTTGAGGCGGCGGTATGCGAGAAGAAGGGAAAGCTGTCCTTTGCCGCGCTTTGGCGGAGTGCGCATCGGAAGAGGACGTCGCGCTGTTTCTGGATGATCTGTGCACCTTTCAGGAGGTGGAGCAGATGGCGCAGCGCGCTCTTGCGGCGAAACTTTTGCTGCAGGGCAGAACGTATGCCGACATCATCGCGGAGACGGATATTTCGTCCGCGACGCTCTCGCGCGTTTCCCGCGCGATCCGCCACGGCAGCGGCGGATATAAAAAGTTTGTCGGCGCAGAAAACGAACAGAATGTAAAATAACGGCATCGGGGTCGGATCGTCATGTCAAGGTCAACATTGTATGTATAATTCACCTCGGAAACAAAAGGGGCGGTATTTCCAAGAAATACCGCCCCTGTGAACGTTTGACTTTTTGCGTTCATGCGCATACAATATCAGCAATGACAATTTGGAGGTGCGGTATATGAAGATCGCCGTAACATACGAAAACGGGGAAGTGTATCAGCATTTCGGACATTCCGAATATTTCAAATTTTATGAAATCGAAAACGGCAAAGTCGTTGCAAGCGAAGTGGTCGCGACCGACGGTACGGGACACGGCGCGCTTGCGGGATTTTTGAAAGTGCGCGGCGCGGAAGTTCTGCTCTGCGGCGGGATCGGCGGCGGAGCGATCGCGGCGCTCGCTGAGGCAGGTATCGAAGTTTATCCGGGTGTGCAGGGCAATGCGGACGAAAGCGTAAACGCCTTTCTCGGCGGCACGCTCGCTTACGTTGCGGGGGCGAACTGTTCGCATCATGGGCACGGAGATCACGCCTGCGGTTCTCACGGAGGGCATTCTTGCGGCGCTCATGACAGTCACGGCTGCGGCTCGTACGGCGGGCATTCCTGCGGGCGTTCGTAAGGAAAAATAACGCTTTTCTCGGGAAATCGGCGGTTTTTTCGGGGCGTCGGCGTCTTTCCCACGCGGCATAAAAAAGGAGGACGGATATGAAAGTTGTGATCATCGGCGGCGTCGCGGGAGGCGCCACGGCGGCGGCGAGGCTCAGGCGTCTGGACGAAAGTGCACAGATCGTCGTGCTGGAGCGGGGCGGATACGTATCGTATGCGAACTGCGGTCTGCCGTATTATATCGGCGGCGTCATCAAAGAGCGTGCGAAACTGACGTTGCAGACGCCCGAAAGTTTCAAAAACCGATTCAACGTGGACGTGCGCGTGCACAGCGAGGCGACAAAGATCCTGCCCGCCGAGAAAAAGGTGTGCGTCCGAGATTTGAAAAGCGGGAAAGAGTATTTTGAAAGCTACGACAAACTCGTCTATTCCCCCGGGGCAAAAGCGGTCGTGCCGCCTTTTGTCGCAAAGAGCGAAAGGGTGTTCACTCTTCGCACGGTGGAAGACACCTTCCGCATAGACGATTTTATCAGGGAGAAAGAGCCGAAGAGCGCGCTCGTGATCGGCGGCGGATTTATCGGGCTGGAAACGGCGGAAAACCTCGTACACCGCGGTATAGCCGTCACGCTCGTGCAGCTGGAAGAACAGGTCATGCCGCCGTTCGATTACGATATGGCGTGCATTTTGCATGCCAAGATACGCGAAAAGGGCATCCGTCTTTTATTGAAGAGCAGAGTGACCGCGCTGGACGAGGCGGACGGCGGTGTCGTAGCGCAGATCGAGGGGAAAGAGAGCGTGCGCGCGGACATGGCGCTGCTTGCGGTGGGCGTTGTGCCCGAAACGTCGCTTGCGGCGGAAGCGGGGCTTGCGCTCGGCATCAAGGGCGCCGTGGTCACCGATGCGCACATGCGCACCTCCGACCCCGATATCTATGCGGTCGGAGACGCGGTGCAGGTCAGTAATTTTGTCACGGGCGCGGCGGCGCTCGTGCCGCTCGCGGGGCCTGCCAATAAACAGGGCAGGATCGCGGCGGACAACATTGCGGGCATTCCGAGCGTGTTCAAAGGTTCGCAGGGTTCTTCGGTCATGAAACTCTTTGAACTGACCGCGGCGGCGACGGGGCTCAACGAACGCGCGGCTTTACAGGCGGGGATCGATTCCGACAGCGTTGTGCTTTTTTCGCCCGACCATGCGACGTATTATCCGGGCGCGACCAACATGACGCTCAAAGTGCTTTTCGGCCGTGCGGACGGGAAGATCCTCGGCGCGCAGTGCGTGGGATTCGGCGGTACGGAAAAACGCATCGACGTCATCGCGACGGCGATCCGCGCGGGCATGACGGCGAAAGATCTCACGGAGCTGGATCTTTGTTACGCTCCGCCGTATTCTTCGGCGAAAGATCCCGTCAACATGGCAGGGTATGTGATCGGCAACCTGTCGGAAGGCAGGGTGCGCCAGCATACGTGGAAGGATATGCCGCGTATCGTCGCGGAAAAGGACGCAGTTCTTCTCGACGTGCAGACGCGTGCGGAGTTTGCCGGCGCGCATTTTGAAGGCGCGATCAATATTCCCGTCGACGAACTCCGGGCAAATCTTTCCGCGTTGGACAAAAGCAAGATGTATTATGTAAACTGTTTCAGCGGATTGAGAAGTTATATCGCCTGCCGCGTCCTTGCCGCCAATGGCTTTCGCTGTTCTAACTTTGCGGGCGGGATGCGCTTTTACCGCATCGTGGCGGGTGAGCCTTTCGACGGAACGCCGCGCTATCTTTGCGGCATGAAAGCGGATTGAAAGGTCTGTTTCGGCGTTTATCCGCTTGCCGAACTTCACGCGTTTTGAGGTGTTGGC
>CALVSU010000125.1 GCA_944359385.1 uncultured Clostridia bacterium
TTTTCTGCTTATTTCCTTTTTTTGTCATAAAAATATGCACCTCCAAAAGTCTGTCCAACTTTTGGGGTGCATATCATATCCCGTCCTTTTTTATCTGCAATCGCGCGCAAAGCGGAAAACGCCGTCCGCGCTGTAATGCGCAGAAAACCGTCATAATGTTACAAAATACGACATAAGATATACCACTGCAAAAAGCGGGGGTATAAACGAGTGTGGGAGTATATGGAACGCCGCGCACGGATGTGCGCGGAATATATTTTGGATACGGGCGCGACGGTCAGAGACTGCGCGGCGCATTTCAACGTCAGCAAGTCGACTGTACATAAAGACGTTTCCGAGCGCCTTGCCGCGATCGACGCGGCGCTCGCGCAGGAGGTGAGAAAGGTGCTCGACAAAAACCTTGCAGAGCGCCACCTGCGCGGCGGCGACGCAACGCGGCGCAAATACGGCGCGCGCAGAGAAAAAACGTGTGACCGTGCAAAAACAGCGGGGCGGTGCGTTTCCGAAAAACAGCGGGGAACGAGCGGCGGCATTTATTGAAACGCGGCAGAAAACGCGCGATGTGCGAGTAAAAAACGCGTCTGAAAGCGCATATATAAAACGCCGCAAAAAGAAGAAAAAAGAAGGGAGGGAAAACCTCCTTTTTTCTTTTCAGGCACATTTTTCCGCGCCGATTCCCGATGAAGTTCTTGTCATTTGCGCCGAAGTATGTTAAAATATACAAAACAAAGTATTTTCAATGCTCTTTTATATTTTTTTGTTCAGTTTGTTGACAAAAGAGGCGGGTTTTATGGCGAAATTTTTGGGTATCGACGTCGGTTCCACGACGGTCAAAGTTGCGGTTTTGTCCGAATCGCGCGAAATTTTATACACGAGCTACGAGAGGCATTTTGCGCGCGTCAAAGAGTGCGTGCTGGGCCAGCTCGCGATCGTCGACGAGAAATTCGGCGGAGATTTTCACATCAGCATTACCGGCTCGGCGGGGCTGGGGCTTGCGGAGCGCAGTAAAATCGCCTTCGTGCAGGAAGTGCAGGCGGCGTTTACGGCGATCCGCAGATATTATCCCGACGCGGACGCGGCGGTGGAACTGGGCGGCGAAGACGCGAAGATCATCTTCATCACGGGCGGCACCGAACAGCGCATGAACGGTTCCTGCGCGGGCGGCACGGGCGCTTTCATCGATCAGATGGCGACCCTTCTCAACATTTCCGTGGGCGAGATGGACGAGTTTTCGATGAAAGCGGAGAAGGTATATCCCATCGCGTCGCGCTGCGGCGTGTTCGCAAAGTCGGACATTCAGCCGCTCCTCAACCAAGGCGCGCGCAAAGAAGATATTTCCGCGAGCATTTTCCAGGCGGTGGTCGACCAGACGGTCTCGGGGCTCGCGCAGGGCAGGCGCATCAAGGGGAAGGTGCTTTTCCTCGGCGGACCGCTGTACTTTATCAAGGGGCTGAGAAAGGCGTTCAAAGACACCCTGCATCTGGACGACGAACATGCGGTCTTTCCCGACAATGCGCCTTCGTTCATGGCGATCGGCGCGGCGTTGTATGCGGAAAACGCGGAAGTTCTTTCGCTCGGCGAGGCGATCGAAAGGATACGCAGCGCCAAGGGGAGCGACGAGGTCGTCACGGGCGAACCGCTTTTCAAAGACAGGGCGGAGTACGAAGAATTTGTTTCCCGCCATAAAAAGAGCGATCTCGCGTTCGAGGACATCAGAACGTATGCGGGCAAAGCGTATCTCGGCATAGACAGCGGTTCCACGACGACAAAACTCATCCTCATCACGCCCGACGCGAAGATCCTGTATTCGCACTATCAGTCCAACAACGGTCAGCCGCTGGACATCGTGATCGAGCGGATGAAAGAAATATACGCCCTTTCCGAAGGGCGCATCGCGATCGCGGGCGCGGCGGCGACGGGTTACGGCGAAGACCTCATCAAGGCGGCGATCAAGGCGGATTTCGGCATTGTGGAGACGGTCGCACATTTCAAGGCGGCGGTGTATTTCGACCCGAAGGTGGACTTTATCATCGACATCGGCGGGCAGGACATCAAATGTTTCAAGATCAAGAACGGCGCGATCGACTCGATCATGCTCAACGAAGCCTGTTCCTCGGGGTGCGGTTCCTTTATCCAGACGTTCGCAAAGGCGATGGGCATGGAGATCGACGAATTTTCCAAGCTCGGGCTGTTTGCGAAACATCCCGTCGAGCTCGGATCCCGCTGCACCGTCTTTATGAACAGTTCGGTAAAGCAGGCGCAGAAAGAGGGGGCGGGCGTGGAAGATATTTCCGCGGGGCTTTCCTCGTCCATCGTCAAAAACGCGATCTATAAAGTCATCCGCGCCAAGACGCCCGACGAGCTGGGCAACAACATTCTCGTGCAGGGCGGCACCTTCTTGAACGACGCGGTGCTGCGTTCTTTTGAGATCGAAACGGGCAAACAGGTCGTGCGCCCGGGCATTGCGGGGCTGATGGGCGCGTTCGGCGCGGCGCTGTACGCAAAGGAGAATATCCGCGGCGAGAGCACTGTCATCGGCGAGGAAGAGCTCAGGTATTTCACCTATACGTCGAAGAGCCATATCTGCAAGGGCTGCACTTCGCACTGCAACGTCAACGTGATCGGTTTTTCCGACGGAAGGAAGTTCATCTCGGGCAACAAATGCGAGAAGGGCGCGGGACTCAAACCGCATTCGGACGAGCTGGATATCTATGCCTATAAATACGCGCGCATTCAGGAGAGCGTCACGGGCGCACGGGGCGGCCGCGGCAAGGTCGGGCTCCCGCTCGTGCTCGGATTCTACGAACAGCTCCCGCTGTGGGCGGGTTTCTTCGAAGAGTGCGGTTTCGAGGTCGTCCTGAGCGAAAAATCTTCGCGCAGTCTGTATTTCAAAGGTCAGCATACCGTCGCGAGCGACACCGTGTGCTATCCCGCCAAGCTCGCGCACGGCCACATCGAGAGCCTTCTCGACGCGGGCGTCGATTTTATCTTCTATCCTTGCGAAAGCTACAACCTCGACGAACACGATTCGACCAATCATTATAACTGCCCCGTCGTCGCATACTATCCCGAACTTCTCAAAGCGAACAACGAGCGGCTTTCGGATGGCAATTTCATCATGCCGTACATAGATCTCAACGATGAAAAATCCGCCGTCGCCGCGCTCAGGAAAGCGCTGAAAAAATACAAACTTTCCGCGTCCGAGATCAGACGAGGGCTCCGCGAAGGGTTCTCGCGCCTCGAATGCTACTATGAAGACGTGCGGGAAAAGGGCAACGAGATCCTCGCCAAAGCGGAGCGTGCGGACATTCCCGTCGTCATTTTGGCGGGCAGGCCGTACCACATCGATCCCGAGATCAACCACGGTATCGGGAAATTGCTCACGTCGCTGGGCATCGCCGTCCTTTCGGAGGACAGCGTGTTCATGCGCGGAAAACAGGTCCTGCTCAACGTGCTCAACCAGTGGACGTATCACGCCCGCCTGTACCGTGCGGCGGAATTCGCGAGCAGGCAGGAAAACGTCAATCTCGTGCAGCTCGTCTCTTTCGGCTGCGGCATCGACGCGATCACGACGGATGAGGTGCGTTCCATTCTCGAAAAGAGCGGAAAACTCTATACGCAGATCAAGATAGACGAGATCAATAACCTGGGCGTCGTGAAGATACGCCTGCGCAGTATGCTCGCCGCGATCGAAGAGCAAAGGAGGCGGAAAAATGAAAACTGAAAGACAGGAAGAAGTCGCCGATTTCCGCGAGGACTACCCGAAATTCACCAAAGAGATGAAGCATACCCACAAGATCCTCATTCCGGATATGCTTCCCGTGCATTTCGACATCATCGTCAAAATACTCAATAAGGACGGCTGGGATCTCGAACTTCTGCACAACGACACCCGCGCCGTCATCGACGAAGGGCTCAAACACGTCCATAACGACACCTGCTATCCCGCGCTCTGCGTGACGGGACAGTTCATCGACGCCCTCAAAAGCGGCAAATATGACGTGGAGCATACCGCCGTCATGATCACCCAGTCGGGCGGCGGCTGCCGCGCGTCCAACTACATTCCGCTCATAAGGAAGGCGCTCAAAGCGGAATTTCCGCACGTTCCCGTCGTATCGCTGAACTTTGCGGGACTGGAAAAGGACAGCGGCTTCCCCGTCGACCTCAAAACGCTGACCAAACTCGCGTTCGCTATTTTTTACGGGGATACGCTCATGTCCCTGTATAACCAGTGCAAGCCTTATGAAGTGCAGGCAGGCGCGTCCGACAAAGCGCGAGAGGACTGCGTGAAGATCATTCTCGATGCGTTCGACAAGAAACGGCACCGCCGCTATAAAAAGATCACCCGCGCCCTTCTCGAACGGTTCAAAGAGGTAAAAAGGAGCGGCGAGCAGAAGGTGAAAGTCGGCATCGTCGGCGAGATCTATGTCAAATATTCTCCGCTCGGCAACAACCGCCTGGAAGAGTTTTTGCTCTCCGAGGGGTGCGAGCCCGTCGTGCCCGCGCTCATGGATTTTGTCATGTACTGCGCGGTCAACAACGTGAACGACGCAAAGCTGTACAACAAAAAGAGCTTTGCGACCCTGCTTTTCGACATCGTCTACAAATATCTGCACCGCGTGCAGAAAAAGATCATCAAGATCACGGAGAAATACGGCTTCGAGCCTCTGCATGACTTTGAACATCTGCGCAAATGTGCAGATAAGGTCATCAACCAGGGGGTGAAGATGGGCGAAGGCTGGCTCATCCCCGCGGAAATGGCGGCGCTTGCGGAGACGGGAACGGACAACATCGTCTGCGCCCAGCCGTTCGGGTGTCTTCCCAATCACATCGCGGGCAAAGGCACGGTGCGCACGCTCAAAGAGATGTATAAGTATGAAAA
>CALVSU010000126.1 GCA_944359385.1 uncultured Clostridia bacterium
ATATATGCCGTATGCACTTTGAAGCCATAATTCTCTTCGACATATTTCTGTATTTGTTTATAAGTCGTTTTTGCTTTCGGTTTTGAATCTTCTACTTGCTTTTGTGTTTCAGCCAAAGAAATTTGCCCTTCTTTCTCGCCAAACTCAACTTTTACGCTGATACGACTGTCTGGTTCTTTGTGGGACAAAAGAACCAACGTCTCTACCCATTTTGTCTGCGGGAACATATCGAAAGGCTGAACGGAAACCAGACGATAAAAACCGTCGACACCTGCCGCCGTATAAGCGGGATTCTTTTTCAGTTCGCCGTCCTTTTCGATGAGCGCGCCCGTCAGCAGTCCCACATCCCGCGCCATCGTCGACGGGTTGCAGGAGATCATCGCCACCGTCTTTATCTCCGACGCAAGAATGCTCTTCAGTACGCCGCGGTCCACGCCTTTTCTCGGCGGGTCGACAAGCAGAAAGATCTTGTCCGCATCCAGCCCCGCAAGCAGAGAAGGAAGCTCCTCTTCCACCTTTCCGCACACATTGAACATCTTGTCGCCGAGTTTGTTGTTGTCTTTGAGCGCGTCGGCACACGCGGATGATTCCCGCACGACTTCGATGCCGTAGGCTTTGCCCACAGCCTTTGCGAGCATGGCTGTCAGAAGCCCGATCCCGCTGTATGCATCGATCGCGACTTCCGCTCCGCTCTCCGCCGCATAGCGTGCTGCACGGTCGTAAAGTTTTCTGCAAACGCCCGAATTGACCTGCAAAAAGGTATTCGGCCCCGCCTCGAAACGAATGCCGCACTCCAGTGCGGCATAGCGCCCGTCGCCGTAGAGCAACTTAAATTCTTCGCCGAAAACAGTATTCGCGTCGCCGCTGTTCACGTTCTGCCAGAGCGTGAAACGGGTAAACTTGTTGGCGAGAAGCTTTATAAGCGTCTCTTTCCCCGGCAACGCCTGTCCGTATGTGACCGCCGTGATGATGAAACCGCCGTCCACTTCGCGCACCACGATATGGCGAAGGACTCCCCTTTTCTCCGTTTCGGAATAGCCGCGCACGCCGCATTTTTCTATGTATTCGGAAAAGATCGAGATGACGTCTTCCGACCAGCTCGGATGAATGGGACATTTTGCGACAGGTACGATGCGGTGACTGCGTTCCGCGTAAAATCCGATCACGGTATTCCCGTTTGCATCGACCCCGACGGGGATCTGCAATTTATTTCTGTAACCGAACTGATGATCGCTCTTGACCGTCACGGGGACCTCGAAATCGATGCCCGCGATCTTGCGAAGCGCGTCCTTGACCGTCTTGCTCTTCAATTTGAGCTGTGCGCCGTAACGGAGATGCTGCAGCTGGCACCCGCCGCACTTCGTGAATACGGGACACCGCGGCCGCACACGCTCATCCGCAGGCGTCAGGATCTCCAAAGCCTTCGCGTAACCGATGCGGTCTTTCACTTTCAGTGCTTTGAGTTTGACTTTTTCTCCCACAACCGTAAAGGGGGCGAAAAACACCGTTTCGCCCCTGTGAACGATCCCCTCTCCGTTCGAACCGAAGGATTCGACCGTCCCCGTAAATTCATGATTCTTTTCTGTAATGACCCTCTCCACGATCCTCACACCATTTACAACTTAACCGCCTACTGCCCGTCAAGGTTCCCTTCGTTGCCCTTTTTTTCATTCTTCTCTTCACGGCGGGTTCCCTGTCCGCCGTCCTGCCCCGCCGTCTCATCACGGTCCTTCTCTGTCTTTTCTTCACCGCCCCCGTCGCAGGAAAGGGGGGCGCCGCCGAACACGTCCGCGATGTCGTCGCGCACGTCGGGCACTCTTTTATGCGCGCCCTTCGCCGTTTTGCTTCCGTCGATTTTAGAAATGTAAAAACAGACGAGCTTCTGCGCTCTTTGCATCAGCCAGTCATATACGAAAAACACCGCAGCGCCGCCGACGACGATCAGCAGATACGCCCAGTCGTACATCCATGCGAACGGAAGGGAAACTTCCGTCATGGCGCAGAATATTGCCCACGCCCCGCACATCGCACCGACAAACCAAACCGCTTTGACCGCAAAGGCAAACCATCGGTTGAGTCTGCTTTTCCCGAACAGAGCATTGATCAGCGGATGCAGTCCGAAAAAGACGATGAACGGAAAAAATTTATAGAACGCGGCGATCCCGCCGAGAGGCAGACAAATGAGCGCCGACGCCGCAAACGCGAGAAACCCGCCGACGCGGAAATCCTTTGCAAGCGGCAGCATGAGCGCGATCTCCGCGAAGATATAACCCGTCGCAAATACGAACGGCACGTTCATGCCGACGATCATAAAGATCGAAGCCAGCGCGCACGATACCGCCGAAAGCGCGATCTGAAAAGACCTGTTTTTCATCACAAAGCCTGCGTTTTGCCGTAAACGCCGCTTACCTGCAGCCGCAGCAGGCGTTCATGCAGCAGTTCATGAGCAGGTTGCACGCACAGCACGTGGCGCACTGCTCGCACATTCCGCCGCCGCCCATCTGCTGCTGTTCGTAATCGGGCGGAGGGACCTGTCCTCCCTGCGTACCCTGCGCGCCCGCCGCGCCGCCCTGCGGCGTCTCTGCATTGCGCTTATCATATTCGATCTTATCTTTGAGCTTATTGTAAGCCGTCCTGTATTTTTCGTTGGAAGGCTCCATCTGCATGGCGATCTCGAGCTGTTTCTTGCTCTCGTTCATCCAGTTCTTGCGGTAGAATACGACCGATTGCAGATAATGCCATTCCGCAGGGCGTTCGTTGAATTCGTCCAGCGCCGCCTGCGCTTCGGCAAATTTTCCGTCGCGAATGAGCTCATCCACCTTCGTATACGAAGAATTGGTCTTGCCCGCCATGCGGCTTTCGCGGCGCTCCGCCATGATCTCGCTGTACGCAACGTCGATCTTATTGAGCATTTTGGCGGCTTCGTTTCCCGCTTCCCCTTCGAGGAAACGGTCTTCCGAATATTTCTTTTTCAGCTCTTCGAACTTGTCGGTGATCTCCTCGTCGGTCATCTCTTCGGTTACGCCCAGAAGATCGTAATATTTCTTGTTCATTCTTTTCCCTCGGCTCTTCGCCTATCTCAGATTGATTTTTGTCGGTTTCACTTTCTTATGGCAACCGCACATGACGCGCTTGGTCGTCGCAGGCATGCCCCGCAATATGATGTTGTCCGTAAGATCGTGATTGAAATAAAACTTTATATTTTTCAGGCTCTCCGCGTTCTCCGCGAATACGCTCTTGAAAACAAATTCCGTCTCTTCCCTGTTCTTTTCGAGCATCGCCTGCTTGCTTTCGTCGCCGAACGCCGCAAAAAACGGGTTATAGTTGTTTTTCTTTCTGTCTTTATCGTAATCGTCGAGCGCATCGATCAGATACACCCATTTCCCGATCCCGTAAAAAAGACTGCGCGTGTGCTCGGTCGCAAACTCCCCGAGACAGTAATCGGAAAGCTCCCCGATCATCGATCCGAACGGATCCGCCGCCATGTCGATGCTCTTACAGTTCTCCTTTTCAAGCCTGTGCAGTGCGTCCATATGCTTTTGTATGATCGCGACTGCTTCGGGATGCAGCTTTTTCGCGCGGCGGTAGCCCTTTTTGAAAAACCGACGCGCCGCCCTGCCCTTCTTTTCGTCCTCCACGTCGTCGGACAGCTTGAAATAGGTAAGGGCGGTATTCAGACAGGCGACCGTGCGCGTGATCTCATCGTCGCCCGCAACGGGACGCTTCACAAAGGGATGCACCCCGCAGCGACGGGACTCCACTTTGACGTCCGTATGCATTATATTGTGCAACAACGCGGATAAAAATGTCATATCGTATGAAAGAGCAAGGCGTGCCGTCTGACCGCACGCACAGCCGATGCTCTTGCATAGACCGCAGTACAGCGCCTTATACAAAAGCCCGTCCTTTACATACATATACGGGATATCCGGTTGAATGTATCCGAACATTTTTTATTCTCCGGCGTAAAATCCGACTTTGCGGTAAACTTTGGAAAGCGTCCTGCGCGCCATGCGGAAAGCGCTCTCCGCGCCGCGCTTCATCACGCCGTCAAGATACTCCTTATCTTTGAGAAGGCGCGCCTTCTCTTCCTGTATGGGCGCGAGGGCGTCGGCGACCGCTTCGCCCACAGCGATCTTGAAATCGCCGTAGCCTTTCCCTGCAAATTCCCCTTCGATCTCCGCCGCCGTCTTGCCCGTAAATGCGGAATAGATCGCGATAAGGTTGGAAACGCCCGGTTTGTCCTCGGAAAGGCGCACTTCGTTTCCGCTGTCGGTGACGGCGCGTTTGAACTTCCTGATCACGGCGTCTTTATCGTCGGACATCGTAATGAAGGCATTGGGATTTTCGTCGGACTTGCTCATCTTCCTCGAAGGATCGGCAAGGCTCATGATCCGCGCCCCGCTCCCTTTAAGGATATACGGCTCGGGGACGGTGAACGTCTGCCCGTAGCGGTTGTTGAAGCGGCCCGCGAGATCTCTGGAAAGCTCGAGATGCTGTTTCTGGTCCGCCCCGACGGGCACCAGCGCCGCCTGATACAGCAAGATATCCGAAGCCATCAGCACGGGATAGTCCATCAACCCCATGTTCACGTTTTCCGCGTGCTTGGCGCTCTTGTCTTTGAACTGGGTCATTCTCGAAAGTTCGCCGGGATAGGTGATCGTGTTGAGCACCCACGTGAGTTCGCAATGCGCGGGCACGTGCGACTGCACGAAAAGCACGCATTTTTCGGGATCGATCCCGCAGGCGATAAAGAGCGCCATGAGATCGAGCGTGTTTTTCCTCAGCTGTGCGGGTTCCTGTTTTACGGTGATCGCGTGCAGATCGGCAACCGCATAAATGCAGTCGTATTCGTCCTGCAACCCCACAAAATT
>CALVSU010000127.1 GCA_944359385.1 uncultured Clostridia bacterium
AGGTAGATCTTGTTTCCGTCCGCGATCGCGATATAGTCGTCGTTGACGGCAAAATCGGAAGGGGATTTCAGATCGAGATACTGCTCGTATGAGGTCGGCAAAAAGAGCTGCGTGCCGCCGCCGTTAGCGGAAGCGCCGTTTTCGTCTTCCGCATATGCCGCGATCGCGCCTCCCGCAAGAGCTAAGGCGCAAAGTATCCCCATCCATAACGTCAAAAATCTCTTTTTCATCGCTTGTCATACCGAACGCGCCGCAAGGCGCGTTTTTTGTTTCTTTATTATAAAAAGATTATAGCACATCTTTTCCCGTTTGTCGACAAAATTTTATCTTTTCCGACTTTTGTATTTTACCGTATTTTTCCATTTTTTTATAAATCATGACAGATGTATGCCGATATAATATGCTAAAATATAAGAAAATACGAACATATGTTTGTTTTTTGTCAGCTATCCTGTATTTCGGGAAATTTATATGCAATAATAGATTTGCGGAAGCGGAAAAATGTAAGGCGGGTGAAGGCATTGAAAGATCATGTGAAGGTGATGCTCTTTTTATACACGAGAACAGGCAGGCTCATCGACTGCATCGGGGAGATCATAAAAGCGAAGGGCATGGCGTCCTTTTCGGCGGGACAGAGCACGGAGGCGTGCATGGAAAAAATGATCGAGTATGCGCATTTCCGAAACTGCCTGCTGGTTTTGCGGGAAGAAATGAAAAAGATCATGGAGAAACTCACTAAGGAAGAGAAATACCTGCTCGAATACAAGTATTTCAGAAGAAAACGGATGCTGGAAGGGGAATTCGCGGGCATGAAGCTGGATTTTTCCGAAAGAACATATTTCCGAAGACAGATCAGGCTTTCCGCAAAGCTCAACGGGCTTTTCGCCCTGCACGGACTGGGCGAGGCATGGTTTGAAAAAAATCTGCGCGGCGTGCCGTACATAGCCGCCGCCCTCGAGCGTATGCGCGAGGGCGGCAAGGGCGAATTTTCGGACAAGCGCGCAAAGACGATGCTCGCCTGCCAAAAGACGCGGCGGCTTCCCCGAAAGGCGGACGAGCGGAAAGAACGTGAGATCTCCCGCGCCACTTCGTGAGAAAAAGGCGGATATTTGCGGCAAATTTATGCACATTGCGGGGCGAGAGAGGACGGAAGCCGAGAACGGGTCTGAAAAGGTCAAAAAGCTGCAAATGCCGGCGGACAGCAGAGAACATCGATAAAACATCTGCGGACAACGAAAGAAAACAGAGTATATCGGCGGACAGCAAAAATATCGGAGAACGTCAGAAAACGTCTTCTGTTTCGTCGTAAGGGGAGGACGCGTTTTTTGCGAGCTTTGCGGGGCGGAAGAGGAAATACACGGCGCCGAGTGCGACGACGGCGAGCACGCAGATGAGCACGATGTTGAGGGTGCCGAAACTTTTTCCCTCCTCGGAAGGTGCGGGGGTAGGCGTTTCCGTCTGCGTATGCTCAGTATTTTCGGGGTAATCGGGAACGGAGCAAGCCGCCGCGGGAACGTAGCCCGCTTCGTCGCCGATGCGTACATAGTAACAGGTCGCCGAGCCGTACACAAATTCTCCGTAATAGCGCGCGGCGACGGTGTATTCGGTCAGAAAAGAGTCGGAAGGGGAAATGCCGCCGCCTTCGGTGCGGTAGGTGACCGTTATGCTGTAATCGAGATAGGGGACGGAAGGTATGTAGTCGACGGGTTCGATCTCGTCCGCCCTGCAATAGCCTTCCAGCGCAGCGCCTTGTCCGTACCCTTCGAGGTAGCGGACGCGGTAATAGTCGCCCGCCTCGCCCACGATTTTTACGAAATATGTACGCGGCAGGATAAAAAGCCCCGCCGTTTCGTCGGCGGACGAATAAAAATATACGCCGTCGGCGACGATGCGCGCGTATTTTTCATCGTTTTCCGTTTCCGCGCTTGCGGAAAGGGCGGGCGCGGCCGCGAATGCGGACGCAGCGGCAATGACGGCCGCAAAAAGCAAAAAGGTGCAAATTTTTTTCATGGGAACGCTCCTTGTTTTCGTGAGAGAGTTTTAGTGCAGGATGATCGCGGGATATCTCCGCGAGCGGTTTTGCGCAGGGGTATGGCGAGGCATCGCCGCGAGAGGTTTTGCGCAGGATGATCGCGAGAGATCATCGAGAGAGTTTTTGCGCGGGATCATTGCGAGAGATCATCGAGAGAGGTTTTGCGCAGGATCATCGCGAGAGATTTTTCGTGAGAGATATTGTAACGCGCATAGGGGCGCGGCGGCAGGGAGAAAGAGGGGGAAAATCGCTTATTTTGTCATATGCTTGAAAACGAAATCGTAAAAAAACTTCTCGCCATCGAAGAAGAGGAGCGGCGGCGGGCAAAAAAATGTCCGCTCGAACGGTACAATGCGGGGCGAAAAAAACACAAAAAACAGATCGCTTTCCATAAATGCCCCAAACGCAACCGCTGGGTGTTCGGCGGCAACCGAAGCGGCAAAACGGAGTGCGGCGCCGTCGAATGCGTGTACCTTGCGCGCGGGGTGCACCCATACAGGAAAAACCGCCCGAATACGTTTGGGTGGGTGGTCTCTCTCTCCCAGCAGGTCCAGCGCGACGTGGCGCAGAAAAAGATCCTGCATTACCTCGACCCCGCGTGGATCGAAGACATCGTCATGCTTTCGGGGAAAAAGGGTTCGCCCGAAACGGGAGTGGTCGACCAGATCCTCGTGAAAAACGTGTTCGGCGGCATATCGGTCATCGGCTTTAAAAGCTGCGATCAGGGCAGGGAAAAATTCCAGGGGAGCTCCCTCGACTATGTCTGGTTCGACGAGGAACCGCCGCGCGAGATCTACGAGGAGTGCCGTATGCGCGTGCTGGACAAAAAAGGGGAACTGTTCGGCACGATGACCCCGCTCAAGGGGCTGACCTTCATCTTCGACGAGATCTACATGAACAAGAGCGGAGACCCCGAAGTCTGGTACGAGTTCATGGAATGGGCGGACAATCCCTTTCTTGACAAAAAAGAGCTCGAACGCATGAGCGGGGCGCTGGGCGAAAAGGAACTGGAAAGCAGGCGTTTCGGCAGGTTCTGCGTGAACGAAGGGCTGGTATATCCCGAATTCGACGAGCGCGTGCACGTCATTCCGCCCTTTCCCGTGCCCTTCGCGTGGCAGGACGAGATCTCTATCGACCCCGGACTCAACAACCCGCTTTCCGCGCACTGGTACTGCGTCGACTATGACGGGAACGTGTACGTCGTCGCCGAACATTACGAAGCGAAGCGGGACATCGACTATCACGCGGCGAAGATCAGAGAGACGAGCGAGCGCATCGGCTGGCATACGGACGGGAAGGGGCGGCTCACCGCGCTCATCGATTCTGCGGCGAATCAGCGGACGCTTGCGGGCGTGAAGAGCGTGTGCGAACTCTTTTACGAGCGAGGCATCGCAGTCAACGCGCACGTCAACAAAGATCTGTTTGCGGGCATCGCGCGGGTGAAAAGCTATCTTTTGGGTGAAAACGGAAAACCCAAGTTGTATATTTTCGAAAACTGTGTCAACCTCATCCGCGAGATCAAGGGGTATTTCTGGGGGGAGGGGGACGTGCCGAAAAAGCGCGACGACCATGCGATGGACGAACTTCGCTATTATCTGATGACAAAGCCGAAAAACGACGAGCCCGCCGCGCCGCTCACGCCCGTGCAGCGGGATAAATTGCGGCTGATGCGCGGCTTGCGCGGGCAAAGGAGGTACGGTGGATGAGGAGATGAAAGCCGCCCTGCGCCGTAAGGCGCTGGGCTTCGACACGGACGAAGTCGTGGAGGAATACGCCTTCGAAGAAGGGGAGGCGGTCCTGCTCAGGCGGAAAGTGACGAAAAAAACGGTGCCGCCCGACGTTTCCGACGCAAAAATGCTGACGGACGAGGAAAAACCGCTCGCGCTTTTCACGGCGGAGGAACTGGCGGCAGAAAAAAGAAGACTTCTCGCGCTCTTGCGGGATGAGGAGGAGAAAAAATGAAAGAGAGGGAAAAACTCTTCGCCCGTGCGGGCGCAGAGGACAAAAAGCTCGCCGAGCGGATCGTGCGGGAGGTGAAGGAGGACTTTGCGGCAAGACAGGCGGAGCGCCGTCTTCTCGAACGCGGCTGGGAGCTCAACATGAATTTCCTCGCGGGCAATCAGTACTGCGGCATCAACGCGGCAGGCGAGCTCGAAGAGGAAGAGCCGAGATATTTCTGGCAGTACAGGCGGGTATTCAATCACATCGCGCCCGCCATCGACACGCGCTGCGCCAAACTCTCGCGTATGCGGCCGCAGCTGAGCGTGCGCGCCGCGAGCGATCAGGAGAGCGATCTGCACACCGCGAAGATTTCTTCCAACGTGCTCAGAGCGGTGTGCGAGGAAAACGCCTTCGACGCCGTTATAGACAAGGCGACCGTCTGGAGCGAGACCTGCGGCACATCTTTTTATAAGGTGCTCTGGGACGGTCGCGGCGGCGCAAAGATCGGCGAAGGGGAAGGGGGTGCCGTCCGCGAGGGAACGGTACGCGCCGTCTGTGTTCCGCCGTTCGAAGTGTATCCCGAAAATCTCGGGTGCGAGGCGGTGGAGGAACAGCAGAGCATCATCCATGCACGGGCTCTGCCTGTCTCCGAGATCGAACGGCTCTACGGCATACGCGTCGCGGGTAAGGAGATACGTGAGTTTTCCTATGCACCCTATTCGGCGAGTATGCACTTTGCGGGCGGCGCGGGGAGCCGCGCCGCGAACAGCATCAAAAACGCGGCGATGGTGATAGAGAAGTACGTGCGGCCTTCCAAAGATCTGCCCGAAGGGCGGCTGACCGTCGTCGCGGGCGACGAACTCGTCTACGACGGCCCGCT
>CALVSU010000128.1 GCA_944359385.1 uncultured Clostridia bacterium
TTTCCCGCACCTTTTCAATACCCCATGCGCGCAAGATTTTTCCTGCTGCAGGCGAGGCAATCGAAGGGATCTTTGCCGTAGCAGTCGTCCTGTTCCACCGCCGCGAAACGCACGCCCGCTTTTGCTGCCGCCGACAAAATGTCCGCATAGTCCATGTTCCCCTCTCCGACTTCGCAGAATTTCTGCACGCCGCTCTCCGCGTCGGGTTGCATATCTTTGAGGTGGATCACGTCGATCCTGTCCGCGTGTTCAAGCAAAAATTTTGCGGGTGACACGCCGGCGTATTGCAGCCAGTACATATCCGGCAAAAGTCCGAATTCTTCCGCAGACGTGTTTTCGAGATAATATTCCATAAACGTGATGCCGCCGTCAAGACGAATAAATTCCCACTGATGATTGTGATACACAAAACGCAACCCCGCATCGCGCATCTTTTTTGCCGCGGGCGTCATTTCTTTTATGAAATTTTCCCCTTCCGCCAGGCTTTGCACCCGCCTGAACCCGAGTCCCACGCAAGGCGCGCCGATGCGGAGATGCTCCGCGATCACCGCTTCGGTATCACCGACGATCCTTTCATACGGCGTATGCGTGGCGCAGACCGTCAGCTCGTTGCGCGCCAGAACATCCGCGAGAAAGTCTGTTCCGCACTTGCCGAACGCTGAGATCTGCACGCTGTCGTATCCCGCTTCCTTGACCTTCCGCAATGTTTCGGCGATCGACTCTTCCGTCTGGGTGAACGCCCGCACCGTATAAAGCTGTGCCGCAATGCGCGGCTTGCACTCTTTTGCCATCAGCTTTCCCTCCAAAATACTTTCTCTGCGGGATTATTATAAATGCCGCAAAGCAAAATTTCAATCGCAAATCGTGCCCACCTGCCTTGCAGTTCGTGCGGAATCAAAAAACACATTGTTGCGAAAGACGGCATTCCGGCAAAAAATCACAACTCGGACATGAACATAAGCGGAACAGAGAAATAACGAAGCAAAAAGTTTCACGATAAAACAGCCGCAGGAGGACGCGAAATATGCGTCCTCCTGCGGCTGTTTTTCACCGATGAAGCCACTATCCTTTTTTCGCCGAATCCGTCCTTTTTCTGACGGCAATTTGCGCAGGGGCGAGGATTTATTTATCCTTTTTTTCGCCGAAAATATCCGTGCCCGCGCTCGCCTTTCTGACGGCTATGTATTCTGGATCGGCGGAAAAATCGCGTTGTTTGGTATATTCTCCGCCCAGCGCTTCGATCGCGTATTTCAGCTCCTGAAATGCAACAAATCCCACATCCTTTTCGATCTCTTCAAGAAGATACGGCAAAGCCTTTTCATCCCCGTAAGAGGCGAGATATCCCGCGTACAGCGGCATATCTTTCTTGTCCGCGCTCAGAAAAGCGTCCAGAAGACAGCGGAACGCACGTTCGTCTTTTCCTTTGAGGCGCGAAAGGATCTCCAGCGCATAAGCCTTGTTTTCCGTTCCTGCGAGCAAAAGCATCTCTTCGAGAACGGAATCGGCTACCTGTTTGAGAACATCAGCCACCGCGTCTTTGACGTGCTCGTCGTAATCGTCGGACGCGAGCATCTCCGCGTACCGCTTGCGCGCGCCCTTGTCCGTTCCGATCAGATTGATCGCATAATGCACGAGCTCTTCGTCCGTTTCGCCGAGCAAAGACAGAAGTTCGGGAAACACGCCGCGTTTTTCGATCTCTTCGCAGAGAAAATCGGAGACGGGCATCTCTTTCAAAAGATATTCTTTGAGCGTTTCGACCAACCCTGCATCGCTCATGGCGCGGAAATATTCGCGCGGCGTTTTTCCGATCTTGCGCACGACCGTATCGCCGAATTTTGCATACGCCTGCGCAATGATGTCTTCCCACTCCTCTTCGGTGTGCTCCTGCGCGTGTTTTTCCAGCATATCCGCCATTCTGCGGTTGAATATTTCGTCAAAATCGATAAATTCCATGATCTACTCCTTCCCGTCCGCGGCTCCGGCGCGCGGTCCTTTCTCTTTTTCCGAAGTAACGGCGATCTTCCTTTTCCACGTCGGCATTGACGATGTGCAGGATATGTGCCACGTTTTCTCCGTTTCCCTTGAGCATTTGCAGGATCTCCTGCGTGCGTTTAAGCGCATTGCGCGAACTGATGAAATAGATCGCGCAGGCGAGACTCGCTTCGTCAGAGACCGCATCCATCGCCGATGCGCGTTCCAACGCGCCGTAAATGCGTTCGGCAGCCGCCTTGTAGTCTTCGCCCGAACCGTCTCCGAGCAATGCGAAACGCGCAAAACACAGCGCGTAAGCGTGCAGGAACTTTGCGTGTTTCGTCCTTCCGACGCTCAGTTTGTCAAAGCTGATGCGCCTGTAAAAATCGGAGATGACCACGCCCGCCGTAAACGAACGGTTGCGCTCGGCAAGATAGCGCACTCCCTCCACTTTCACGAGGTCGTTGCGCCCGCTCTCCAAAAGCATATCGCGCACAAAATCGTCCATACCGGCCTTGACCGCGACGCGCATGCCGAGAAGCATGAGCTCGATGTCCATGCCGTCCGCTTCGTCAAAGCACCATTCCACATATTCGGTAAGATCGATGTCCGCAAGAAACGCCCGAAGATCCGCCTGCGGGATCTCCGCAAGCGCGGCGAGCAGTTTCACCCGCGCTTCCCGCTCACTGAGCGGAAGGCGATAGAAAAACGTCGTTTCGGGCGCGTCTCCGCCCTCTTCCGCATAGCGGCGGATCTCCCCGAAATAATAGCGCGCCACCGCCGCATCGGGAAAAATATCGATGATCTTCGCGAATCCCGCAAGGCTCTCTTTGACCCTGCCGCCCTTGAACGCAGCAACTGCCTTGAAATAGAGCAACGTCAGATCATAGCTGACCTGCTTTTCGAGCAGACAAAATTTTTCGTAAGCCTCTTCGTAAAGCTTGTTTTCACAGCACACGGTCGCGATCTTATAAAGATCGTCGACAGAGGAAACGGACATCGCCGCAAGCCTTTTCGCCACCGCCCTGCTCTCCGCGCCGCGACCCTGTTCGGTGAGGACCGCCGCATACGTCGAAAGCAGCGGAATATTGTCCTCGTCTTGCCGCAAGCGTTCAAGACAGACTGCCTCCGCTTCGTCCGCCTTGCCCTGCATGAGTTTGGAAAGAGCGAGAAAGTTGCATGCACCCGAATAGTTTTTCGACGCAGGCGGCACAGACGCAAATTTTTCGTCCGCCCCCGCGTAATCGCCGCCGCGAAGACAGCGCAATCCTTCTTCCAGCTCCTGCGCGTAATCCGCTTCCGAAGGAGGATAGACCACCCTGAACGGGCGCTTCGCGGCCGAAGAGAACAGTTCGCCCATCTCGATGTTGTTTTCGGGCGTAACGAACTTGTCCTCGACCATCAGGTTGTAGTAATATGCCGCCTGCCGCTCGTTGCCCATGTTGTAATAGCACGCGGCAAGCCCTTCATAGGCGTCCACCGCCTCTTCCTCCGCGCAGGCGTCCAGAAATTTATACCAGTAATCGGCAGACATCTCGAAAAGCTCCATCTCGTCGTAAATGTCCGCAAACACTTCGTATTCGTCTACCGTCGCGCCGTTTCGCTCCACGGACTTTCTCAGCACACGCAGTGCGCCGATATGATCCTTTTCGTCCAGCTTCTTTTCCGCGATGTCCAGAAGCGTCTCCGCGCTCAGGTCGAAACGTATCACTTTTTCGTCCATTCGTTACCTCATTCCTTCTGCCGCGCGTGCGCTATGATATTCTCCGCGTCTTCCGCAGTGAAATCATAGTCCGTATTGCAATAATGGCAATGCACGCTGATCTTTCCCTCTTCGCGCACGATGGAACGAAGCTCCTCTTCCCCCATCGCCGCAAGGATCCCCTCTATATAATTTCTGCTGCAATTACACTTATATTCCGGCCGCAACGTGTAATATTTGACATTCCCGAAATATTTTTCCGCAAGCGCCTCCGCGCTCATTTCCTGCAAAAGAGAACTTATCGAACCAAATCGCTGTATCGCCTGTTCCGCCTTCGCGACGCTCTCTTCGCTCGCCCCCGGAAGAGGCTGCAAAAATACGCCGCCGGCTCCCAGGCATTCGCCCGTTTCTCCGATCTTCACCCCGACGGCGACCGCCGTCGGAAGCTGCTCGCTGTACGCAAAATATGCGGCAAAATCTTCGCCGATCTCCCCGCTCACGAGCGGAGTCGTCCCGACGAAAGGTCGGTTCTCCCCGTCGTCGCGCACCACCGAAAGATACCCGTTTTTACCTACACAGCCGCCTACGTCCAGCTTTCCCAAAGCGTTCGGGGGCAGATATACGTGCGGGTTTTCGATATATCCGCGCATATGCAGCGCCTTGTCGCCGCTCACATAGATCGCGCCGCCCGCGCCGTCTCCTTTCACCGAAACGGAAAGCGCGCTCCCTTCCGTCTTCAGAGAGGAGCACAGATATGCCGCGGCCGTCAGCGTTCTCCCGAGCGCCGCTGCCGCAAGCGGCGAAAGACCGTGCACGCGGATCGCGTCGTTGATCATTTTGGTCGTATCCAGCACGCAAAGAGAAACTTCTTCTCCGTAAATGAGTGCGCGCAGTATCGTATTTTCTGTCTTTTCCATAAAAGTCATTCCTTTTTGCCGCGCCTGTCCGCGCATACCTGTCCGTCCTCGCCTGCCTGTCAGCACCGCCCCCACCCGATGTCGCCTGCC
>CALVSU010000129.1 GCA_944359385.1 uncultured Clostridia bacterium
TGTTGTTCGTGCCGCAGAATGCTCCCGTCCTTTCTGAGTACGGAGATCCGGGCGCACGCGCTTCTCGCGCCCTGCGTCATGGTATAGGTGTAAGAAATGTCGTCGAGCACGCTTTTGTCCAGCGCCGCGCGCCATTCTTCGTCGGTGACTTCATAGGAGACGGAGGGTTGTTCGGGCTGTTCGGGAATGTCGGTTTCCTCTTCTTTCTCCTCACAGGCGGCAAAGACAAAAAACAATGCGCATATCAAAAGAGCAAGCACAGCGGATAATTTTTTCATGAACTGTTACCTCCATGTTTTATGATAGCACAAATCAGCGGGAAAGACGGCATATTTCATCAATATTCGCATTTTTTTGTAATTGTGGCGGAGCGGAAAGGGGTTTGTTAAATCGGGATGAAATAATCTGTTTTGGATAGAGGTAAGCGTTTCTCTTTTGTAAATAGGCTTGTAAAAAGCGCGGGGATGTGTTATACTATATAAAGCAAATGTTCCGAGAGGAGGTCCTGACGGGAAATCCGCTCGGCGAATCAACGGAAGGTTAAACATGGCAAGAACGAAAAAGACATACGTATATCCGCTCGTTGCACTCAGGGGCAAAGTCATTTTTCCCGACGCGCAGACGAATTTCGACGCAGGCAGGCTCATCTCGCTCACGGCGGTTTCACGCGCTTCGGAACGGGAAATGACGCTGTTTGTGAGCTTGCAGAGAGATATTTCCAAAGACGATATTTCCCCCAAGGACGTTGCGGAGGTGGGCACCGTCGTCAAGATCAAGCAGATCGCGAAACTGCCTTCCAACAATCTCCGCGTAAGCGTGGAGGGGCTTTACCGCGCGCAGGCGGAAGAGATCTACGAGGAAGACGGCTGTTTTTATGCCGTCGTGACCCGCATGAAGGCGGTGCACGGCGACGAAGTGCTGGAAGAGGCGTATTTCCGCACGGCGCGCGAGGTCATGCGCGAGCTTACGGTGGGGGACATGCGCTATCCGAAGGAGATGACGGACACGCTCGCCCGCATTTCGGATGCGGACGAGTTCGTGAACAAATCCATGCAGTACCTGCACGTCAAAGAGGAAGTCAAACAGCAGATCCTCGAAACGGCGGGAGTCGTCGAACGCCTGAAAATTTTTGAGAGGTGCCTGAACGACGAACTGGAGATCGCGAAACTGGAAAAGAAGATCAGTTCGATGGTGCGCCGCAGCATCGACAAGAATCAGAAGGAATATTTCCTGCGCGAACAGCTCAAAGCCATTCATACGGAGCTCGGAGACGACGAGCAGGAGCGCGACACCCTCGAGAGGCAGATCAAAGAAAAGCATATGCCCGCCGAGATCGAAGAAAAGGCGCTCAAAGAGATCGGGAGAATGGATAAAATGCCTCCTTCTTCTCCCGAATACACGGTCATACGAAACTATCTCGACTGGCTCATCGATCTTCCCTGGACGGAGGAGACGAAGGACACGGAAAACATTTCCGAGGCGAAGAAGATCCTCGACGAAGACCATTACGGGCTGGAAAAGGTCAAAACGCGCATCACCGAATACCTCGCCGTTTTGCAGCTCACCAAGAGCATGAACGCGCCCATTCTCTGTTTTGTCGGGCCTCCCGGCGTAGGAAAGACGTCCATCGCCAAGTCGGTGGCGCGCGCGCTGGGCAGGAAATTCGTGCGCATGAGCCTGGGCGGGATGAAGGACGAGGCGGAGATCCGCGGACATCGGCGCACCTATGTCGGCGCGATGCCCGGGCGCATCGTGTACGCGATGAAGCAGGTCGGGTCGATCAATCCTGTGTTCCTGCTCGACGAGATCGACAAAGTGTCTTCGGATATGCGCGGGGATCCCGCGAGCGCCCTTCTGGAAGTGCTTGACCCCGAGCAGAACCCGACATTCCGCGACAGGTTTTTGGAAGTTCCCTACGATCTTTCCAAGGTTCTTTTCATCACGACGGCGAACACCGTCGACACCATTCCCGCACCCCTTCTGGACAGAATGGAGCTCATCGAACTCAACGGCTACACCCTCGACGAAAAGCGCGAGATCGCAAAGCGCTACCTGATCCCCAGAAAGATCGAAGAAAACGGGCTGAAAAGCGAGCTCGTGGCGTTTACGGACGGCGCGATCACGGACATAATAGAAGGGTATACCATGGAAGCGGGCGTGCGCTCGCTCGAACGGCAGATCGGATCCGTGTGCAGAAAGATCGCCGTGCGTTATGCCGAAAACAGCGGCATGGAAAAGCAGACGGTCACCTCGGAAAATCTCGAAGACATCCTCGGCGTGAAAAAGTATAAAAGAGATCTTGCCGTCCTCGACGGCGAAGAGGTCGGCGCGGCGACGGGTCTCGCATGGACGAGCGTCGGCGGCACCACGCTCACCATCGAAGTTTCCGCCATGCCCGGGAAAGGGGAGATCCAGCTCACGGGAAAGCTGGGCGACGTGATGAAGGAATCCGCGCGCGCCGCGATCAGTTACATCCGTGCGCACGCCGATAAATACGGCATCGAGAGCGACGTGTTCGCCAATACCGACATACACATCCACGTCCCCGAAGGAGCGACGCCGAAGGACGGACCCAGCGCGGGCATCACAATGGCGACGGCGATCCTCTCCGCGCTCACGCATAAACCCGTGAGGAAGGACATCGCCATGACGGGCGAGATCACCCTGCGCGGCAAGGTGCTTCCCATCGGCGGACTCAAGGAAAAGGCGCTCGCCGCGCACCGCGCGGGTATCAGGAACATCATCATTCCTGCCGAAAACGAAAAAGACGAAGAGGAAATACCTTCCAACGTGCGCGGGGAGCTGCATTTCATTCCCGCGACAGAAGTGGATACGGTGTTCCACAACGCCATTGCGGGGATATAATGATCATCAAAGAAGCAAAATTCGTCGTTTCGGCGGCGGACAAGAAGGGTTTTTTGCGGTGCGATAAACCTATCATCGCCGTCTGCGGCAAGTCGAACGTGGGCAAAAGCTCCTTTATCAATATGCTCGCGAACAGAAAACGGCTCGCAAAGACTTCCGCCGAACCGGGCAGGACGCGGTTGGTCAATTACTTCGATTTCGGTGCGTTTATGCTCGCCGACCTTCCCGGATACGGTTTTGCGCGCGTTCCGAAGTCGGAAAAAGACAAATGGGCGAGGATGCTTGAAGATTTTTTTGCGGAAAAGGAACGGATCTCGCACGTCTTTGCGCTCGCGGATATTCGCCACGAACCGACGGCGGACGACATCGCGATGATAGAATTTCTCTATTATCACCGCATCCCTTTCACCGTACTTGCGACCAAGGCGGACAAGCTTCCCAAAACACGCGTGAAGGAGCGCGTGCGCAAGATCGCCGCCGCTTTTAAGACGGGCGAGGGGAACGTTGTCGCCGTCTCTTCCGAAACGGGGCGGGGAAAAGAGGAGGTCCTGCTTCTTCTCGACAGGATCGTCGACCTCTTCGCGCAGGGCGGCGCCGATGACTCTTGCGGTGATGATGAGGAAACGGAAGAAGACAAAGACGCCTGACTGCTGAAATGCAAAGCGCAAAGACGTCCGACGGCGTGAACGCAAAGCATAAAATCTTCCGCGTCGTTTTTCGTCACAGGCGGAAAAAGCGGTTGCTTTTCTTTGCCGAGTGCTGTATAATAAAATATCAAATTCAAGTGAGGCAACGAAAAAAATGGAGCTGACGCTCGCTTCTTTTCTGAATACGCCGTGGGGGATGGCGGTCTTTATTCTTGCGGATATCGCCGTTTTTCTCGCGATCGTGGCGCTCAATTACCGCTGGTTTTTCAAGCGCTTTTTCGACATCTTGTTTTCGGCGGTGTTTCTTGCGGTGTTTTCGCCCTTTTTCCTGATCTTTCTCGCCGTCTCGGCGATCTACAACAGGGTCGTCAATGCGTACCCCGCGCTTTTCGAAAAGCTCGTATTCTGCGGCAAAAAAGGGAAGGCTTTTGCGATGACTGTCTTTGCGACGGAGCGCGTCCTGCACGACGCGGAAGGCGGCCTTCTTCCCGAAGAGGAGCGCATGACGAAATTCGGGAAATTCGTCAAGGGTTGCGGCATCAAATATTATCCCTTGCTCGCTAGCGTTTTCATGGGAAAAATGAGTTTTGTCGGTCCCCGTCCGCTTACGCTTGCCGACGCGGCGGCGGTCTCCGAAGAGGACAAAGTCCGTTTTTCGGTACGTCCGGGACTTGTGAATTCTCTCGCCCGTTACGGCGGGGAAAAGCTCACCTATGACGATATGTTCGAAGAGGACGCGGAATATGTTGCGCACATCAATTTTTTCCGCGATATTTCCTTTTTCATGACCCGTTTTGCGCAGAAGGTGCGCGGCGACAAGGTCAACTATCTCGGCGAAGTCTCCGAAAAAAGCTATCTGGAAGTTCTGCTGGCGGACGGAAAGATCGCGCCCGAAGAGGCGGAAGTGTTCAGGGCAGACGCCGCCGCGCGCGAGGCCCGCAGAGATGCCGCCCGCAACGAGAGAGAACGCTTTGAGCGGAGAAATCTGTTCAGATGAATGCGGGCGCGGCTGAGAGCGGATGTACCGCGCGTTCGCGCACTATGAGATCTCATATGTAAAGAGGACGGGATATTGAAGTGAACCCCAAAGTTTGGACAAAAAAGAATTAGATTGTTTTGGAATGAGTTCGGTATCCAACCGGGCTCATT
>CALVSU010000130.1 GCA_944359385.1 uncultured Clostridia bacterium
GCCCCTGTTCGTCGCGCACGATGCCGTGCAGCAAAACGTCGCGGAAGGGAACTTTGCCCGTATGCTCGATGCCCGAGAAGATCATTCTCGCCACCCAGAAAAAGATGATGTCGTACCCGCAGGAAAGGACGTCCGTCGGATAGAAATAATCAAAATCTTCCGTGCGATCGGGATAACCGAGCGTGGAGAAGGGCCAAAGCGCGGAAGAGAACCACGTATCCAGTACGTCTTCGTCCTGATCGAGATTTTTGCCGTGGCAGTGCGGGCATTCTGTCGGATCGGTCTTCGACACGATCACTTCGCCGCAGTCGCGGCAGTACCAGACGGGGATCCTGTGTCCCCACCAGAGCTGACGGGAGATACACCAGTCTTTGATGCCTTCCATCCAGTTATAATAAATTTTGGAAAAGCGTTCGGGCGTGAAATGGATCTTGTTCCGCACGACCGCGTCGATCGCGGGCTTTGCGAGCGGAGTCATCTTCACGAACCACTGTTTGGACACGATGGGCTCCACCGTGCTGTGACAGCGGTAGCAGTGTCCGACGTTGTGCGCGTGCGGCTCGATCTTCACAAGCGCGCCGCATGTCTTCAGATCTTCGACGATCTTCTCCCGCGCGGCAAAACGGTCCATGCCGTTGTATGCCTCTCCGGCGTTCTCGTTCATCGTGCCGTCGTCGTTCATCACGCGGATGACTTCCAGACCGTGACGAAGCCCCACTTCAAAGTCATTCGGATCGTGCGCAGGCGTGATCTTGACTGCGCCCGAACCGAATTCCATGTCGACGTATTCGTCCGCAACGACGGGGATCTCCCTGCCCACGAGCGGAAGGATCAGCGTCTTTCCGACGAGTTTTTCATAGCGTTTGTCTTTCGGATTGACCGCCACGGCGGTATCGCCGAGCATGGTCTCGGGACGGGTCGTCGCGACAACGATGCTCTCCTCGCTGTCCTTGACGGGATAGCGGAGATGCCAGAAAAAGGACGCGTCTTCGCTGTACTCCACTTCCGCGTCGGAAAGCGCCGTTTTACAGCTCGGACACCAGTTGATGATGCGGTCGCCGCGATAGATCAGCCCCTTTTCATAGAGATTGACGAACACTTCTCTGACAGCTTTGGAACAGCGCTCGTCCATCGTGAACGCAAGGCGGGACCAGTCTGCCGAAACGCCCATTTTTTTGAGCTGTTCGACAATCCTGCCTCCGTATTTTTCCTTCCAGTCCCACGCGCGGCGCAAAAACTCCTCTCTGCCGATGTCTTTTTTCGTCACACCTTCTTTTTTCATCTGTTCGACGATCTTGACTTCCGTCGCGATGGAGGCATGGTCGCAGCCGGGAAGATAAAGGGCAGAATACCCCTGCATTCTCTTGAAACGGATCAGGCTGTCTATGATCGTGTTATCCAGCGCGTGCCCGAGATGCAGCTGCCCCGTGATGTTGGGAGGCGGAATGACGATCGTAAACGGGATCTTCGAAGGATCCGCTTCCGCACGGAAATAGTTTTTATCCGTCCATTCCTTATAGAGCCTGTCTTCAAAATCTTTCGGGTTGTAAGTCTTTTGCATTTCCATAAAAACCTTCCCCTCCGTCTTCATAAAAACGGAGCTTCTCTCTTTCGGGCCTCCGACTCGCCTGCCGCGCGAACGTATTCTCACCCATTTTTATTGTGTCTTTCCATTATAATCAATCATGCGGAAATTGTCAATCGAAAATGATTCCGCGAAGCCATGAAAACCGCGCGCCTTTTTACCGCCGCCACGGACGCCGTCTCTTACATCAACAACTCCCCTCTCCTTTCATTCGGATCCTCCCGCCCCAAAAATACGGCCCCGCCGCATAAGCCTGCAAACAGTGACAGATAACTTTTCCGCAATTCTGTCAAAACCTCCCGCCGCCGCATAAGATATATTATTACAAAAAATCCCATCACGGAGACATACATGAAAAAAATACTTACGCTGATTTTTTGCGCGCTTTTTGCGCTCCTCCCCCTGTCCGCCTGCAAAAAGGAGGACGACGGGCTGAAGAAAGTGCGCGTCAATGAAGTGACGCATTCCGTCTTTTATGCGCCCATGTACATCGCCGACGCGCTCGGCTATTTCGAAGAAGAAGGCATCCAGATCGAACTCACCAACGGCGGCGGTGCGGACGCGGTCATGGCGGCTGTCCTTTCGGGCAGTGCCGACATCGGCTTCTGCGGTCCCGAAGCCGCCTTGTATGTGCTGATCGGCGGGTCCAACAACGTACCCATCGTATTCGGCCAGCTGACCAAACGCGACGGTTCTTTCCTCGTCTCGCGCGTGGACGAAAAGGACACTTTTACTTGGGAAGGGCTCGCGGGCAAAGAGATCCTCGCAGGCAGGAAAGGCGGCGTTCCCGCCATGACTTTTGAATATATCCTCAACGAGCACGGTCTTTTCGACGGGCAGAACGTCACGATGAACTATGACATCAACTTCAACTACATGACCGCTGCATTCGAATCGGGAACGGCGGACTACTGCACCATGTTCGAACCCGTCGCGTCTGAATATGAGGCTCAGGGCAAGGGCTACGTCGTCGCTTCCGTGGGCGAAGCTTCGGGCGAGATCCCTTACACCTGCTACATTGCGCGAGAAAACTACATGAACGCGAACAAGGAGACGATCGAAGGATTTCTCCGCGCCGTCATGAAGGGCATCAAATACGTCAATGAAACGGACAGCGCACAAGCCGCGGAGCTTCTCACCGCCTATTTTGACGGAACGGGCGCCGCATCGATCGCAGTTTCCCTCGACAGCTACAAGTCCATCGACGCCTGGCAGACGGACATGACGATGACCGAGGATGCGTTCAACCGCCTGCAGGACGTCATTGACAATGCAGGAGAACTGGAAAAGCGCGTGGATTTTTCCGCGCTCGTCAATACGGAGTATTCCGCGAAAATATACGACGAGATCTACGGCTGACAACGCCGCGCACAAAAGCCATGACCTGACGCGCGCCCGCATACAGCGGGCGCGCAAGGGAGAATTTACCATGAACGAAAAACATATTCTGGAATTTAAAAACGTTTGCCTCACCTACCACACGAAGGAGGGAGAAACGCTCGCCGTAAAAAATCTGGATTTCTTTATGCGCGAAGGCGAATTTATGGCGGTCATCGGTCCCTCCGGTTGCGGGAAGACGACCGTCCTTTCGCTTGCCGCAGGGCTTTTGAAACCATCCTCGGGCGAGATCGCCGTGCGCGGCGAAAATGCGGCAAAAAGCGCAGGGAAATTCGGGTATATGCTGCAAAAAGACGAGCTTTTCCCTTGGCGCACCATTGAAAAAAATATCGTTTTGCCGCTGGAGATCAAAGGCAAAAACAGCCCCGAAAACAGAGAAAAAGCGCTCGCGCTCGCAAAAAAATACGGACTCGGCGATTTTCTGAATTATTACCCTGACCAGCTTTCGGGCGGTATGCGCCAGCGCGCCGCGCTCATACGCACCCTCGCGCCCGACCCCGAGATCCTCCTGCTCGACGAACCTTTTTCCGCGCTCGACTACCAGACGCGCCTTTCCGTCTGCAACGACGTTTACAACATCATACGCTGCGAAAAAAAGACAGCGCTCCTCGTCACGCACGACATCTCGGAAGCGATCTCGCTCGCCGACAGGATCCTCGTGCTCAGCAGGCGCCCCGCAACCGTCGTCAATATACACGAGATCGGGTTCGAGGACCTCAGCCCTCTCAAACGGCGGGAATCGGCGCATTTTTCCGTCTGGTTCGAAAAACTCTGGAAGGAACTGAACATATGAAAAACAACTTCTCGGGAGAACATCTCCTCTACCTTAAAAAAGAAAGAAAAAACAGCGTGATCGTCTGGATCGCACGCATAGGCCTCCTCGTGCTCCTGCTCGGCATATGGGAACTGATCGCCGCACTCCAAGTCGTCGACCCCTTTATCATCAGTTCCCCTTCTCGCGTCGCAAAGATGATCGGCCAGCTCTGGTCCAACGGCACACTGTTCTATCATATCGGCACGACGCTCTGGGAGACCCTCGCGGGATTCACCATCGCCGTCGTGCTCGGCACCGCCATCGCCCTCGCGCTTTGGTGGAGCGAACGCGCTCGCAGGATCCTAGAACCGTATATCGTCGTTCTTAACAGTCTCCCGAAGATTGCGCTCGGCCCCGTCATCATCATCTGGTTCGGCACAGGCTCGACGGCGATCGTATTCATGACCGTGCTCGTCGGCATTATCGTAGCTGTCATGAATATGCTCAGCGGTTTTCTCGCGACCGATAAAAACAAGATCACGTTGCTGCGCTCGATGGGGGCAAGCAAAATGCAGATCCTCATCAAACTCGTCATCCCTTCATCTCTTCCCGAATTTATCGGCATGCTGAAGATCTGCGTCGGCATGGCGTGGATCGGCTCCATCATGGGAGAGTACATCGTTTCCAAAGCCGGGCTCGGCTACCTCATTGTATATGGCGGGCAAGTCTTCAAACTCGATCTCGTCATGGCAGCGACCTTCATTTTGTGCATACTCGCCGCCGCCATGTATTTTCTCGTCGTGCTCGCAGAAAAGATCGTTATCAAACACCCTCGCTGACCCGTCCAAAGACACCACAGCCGCCCTTGCCGGCTCAAACATCTGCTCCCGACA
>CALVSU010000131.1 GCA_944359385.1 uncultured Clostridia bacterium
TTGGTGGAGATAGTGGGAATCGAACCCATGACCTCTTGAATGCCATTCAAGCGCTCTACCAACTGAGCTATATCCCCATATTATTTATATTTTTAAATTTACCGCGCATCGCGATGAGTCTGCCCCGCTTCGGCAACGGCTTGTATATATCCTTCCGAAAAGACAAAAACTTGCGCGGAAATTTTCCGCGCAGGTTTTTACTCTTTTTCGTGGGCCCGCTATTACTCGCCTTTGATGGCGCCGACAGGGCATCCTTCTTCGCACGCACCGCAATCGATGCAAACGTCAGGATCGATCTCGTACTGCGTATCTCCCTGGGAAATCGCGTTCACAGGGCAGGTTTCGGCGCAAGCGCCGCAGGAGATGCAATCTTCGGAAATTTTATGTGCCATGACCATTTACCTCCAAAAAACTTCGACTTGTCCGCAAAGTCGCCTTTGCATTTGTTATTATATCATAAATTTTTGCTTTCGTAAAGATATCGCAGACAACTTTTTCCCGATTTTTTTATTTTTTTGTCCGACCCTTTGCCGCACAAGGCTTTTTCGCCGACAAACCGTCCGAAACAAAGGCTCAGTCCATCAATCCTTTGAGATCGTCGGAAACCTTTTCGTCGTCCGCGTCTTTCTTGCCGCCCTTGAACCGCACGTCGGAAAGGGCAAAATCTTTATAGACGAGGCTGCCGTCCTTTTCTATCTTTACGCGCAGGGTCATTTTCAACATATTCTCCGACACGACGATCCCCTTTCCTTCGGGCGTGGAAACTTCCGAACCGATCTTCGGCATCTTTTTGTACACTTCGCTGTAATAGTCGTTTTCGTAACTCAGACAGCACATGAGCCTGCCGCACAGCCCGCTGATCTTGCCGGGATTGAGGGAAAGTCCCTGCACCTTCGCCATTTTGATCGAAACCTTTCTGAAATCAGGCATCGCTCCCGCACAACAGCAGACCCTGCCACAGGGCGCGATGCCGCCGAGCAATTTGGTCTCGTCGCGGATGCCGACCTGCCGCAATTCGATGCGGATATGAAAAACGCCTGCGAGATCCTTGACCAGTTCGCGGAAATCGATGCGGCCGTCTGCCGCAAAATAGAAAATGACTTTGCTCCCGTCGAAAGCAAATTCGCAATCGATGAGCTTCATTTTCAACCCGTGTTTTTCGATCTTTTCGGAAGCGATGCGCATCGCCTCGGGCTTTCTTTCGAGATTTCTCGCGCGCTGTGCGCGGTCCTTCTCCGTGGCGATCCTGATCACAGGTTTGAGCGGTTGTACGACTTCGGAATCATCCACGTCGCGCGGCGCGAAAGCGACTTCGGCGATCTCGATGCTTTTTGCCGTTTCGACGATGACCTCCATCCCCTCTTCATATTTTTCGTTTTTCTTAGGCGCAAAATAATAAATTTTGCCGCCGTCTTTGAATTTTATACCGATTACTTTCATCGTCCCTCCAATACAGACACAAAAAGCGTTTCAAGGCTTGCCGACACGTTGGCGTTGAATTTCAGGTTCCTTTCCGTTTCCGCGATCTTTTCCTGCGCATTGACCAGCGCCGCCGCGGTATAGCGCGCCGCCGCCTTTCTCAGGATCTCCGTCCGCCCGCCCGAGAGCAGCAGATCTTCCCTTCCGAGTTTGACCATCAGGATATCTCTGTAGACAAGGCGAAGCATAGACAGAAATTGCGCCGTTTTCTCTTTGTCGGCATATTTTTTCGCGGCAGTGATTGCAGAAGCGAGAGAAAGATTCATTGCCAGGACGGAAAGTTCTTCCGCCGTTTCGTCCAGCGAGCCGCCCTCGGCGAGTTCCTCCGCGCGCCCGACGATCCCTCCTGATACGGCGGCGATCTCCGCCGCGTCCGATCGGTGCGGATACGTCCTGCGGATATGTTCCTCTATCGCTTTTTCGGGAAAGGTGAACAGATCGAGCCGTTTCGTGCGCGATCTGACCGTAGGCAGGACGGCAAAATCGTTGGTCGCGCCCAAGAGAAAACAGACATTTTCGGGCGGTTCTTCCAAAACTTTGAGAAGTTTGTTCTGCGCGGCGGCGTTCATATCCTGCACGTTGTCGAGCACGAAGATCTTTTTTGCTCCCTCGACGGGCTTGATATAGCTCTCGTCCACGATGTTTCTGACGTCCGCAACGGTAAGTTTCGCGCCCGGCGCGGGAAAAATCAGGCAATCCGCATACATCTCCCTTTCGATGAGATCGCAGACGCGTGCGTCGCCGCCCGACACGAGCTTTGCAAGTTCTTTGAGGAAATCCCTCAAATTCCGAGCGTCGGGACACACGAGCAGATACGCGTGCGAAAGCTTTCCTTGCGCCGCGTCGCCCGCTACGATCTTATATGGTTTGCTCGCGCAAAATACGGACATGGCTCTCTCCCGACGTTTGCCTTCGGCAACAATGCGGCGATACGCCGCCCGCATGACTGCCGTATGCCTTGCGCGGCAGGTTCTGCCGCGCAAGGCGCGTTCTTATCTTATCGGCCGATCAGCCCGCGCTCCTCCAGGAGCGCCGCGATCTTCGCAGATGTTTCATACTTCGTGCCCGAACAGTCCACCGCCGTCATCTGCGGATACAGGCGGAGCAATTCTTTATATCCATGATACACGCGCGCATGGAAAGCGCTTCCCGCCTGCTCCATGCGATCGTCCGGATCGGCGCCGTGCTTGCGCTCGAAGGCGTTTTCGGACGGAATATCCAAAAAGAGCACAATGTCGGGCATAAATTTTTTCAGCGCGAATGCGTTGATCTCTTCCAGAAAAGAAAGAGACAATCCCCTTCCGTAACCCTGATAGGCGAAGGAAGAAAAGATATATCTGTCGCAAAGCACAGTTTCGCCCCGCAGCAAAGCGGGCTCGACCGTGTCCGCAAGGTGCTGCGCGCGCGCCGCCGCATAGAGGAGCGCTTCGCACTCGTCTGTCATGTCGCTGTTCTTTCCGTCGAGAATGATGCGGCGTATGGATTCGGAGATATCGCTCCCGCCCGGTTCGCGAGTGAGAATGTGCGAGATCCCCTTTGCGGTCATATACTCTGAAAGAAGGCGCATCTGCGTGGATTTCCCCGCACCTTCGCAACCTTCGAAAACGATGAATTTCCCTTTCATTTGCCGCCGCCTATCTTGATGACCTCGATACCGCCGTCCTCGACCCCGAAACAGTGTTTCGCGCTTTTGAGAAGCTCTGCTGCCTGCGCGGTGATCATTTCCCCCGCCAGCACGACGGGAATGCAGGGCGGCGTGACGCCCGCATTGCGCGCGGCGATCCGCCCTTCCGCCTCGTCCAGCGGCACTCTCTCTTTTTCAAAGGTGAGCGCAGTGAGATAACTGAATTTTTTGACGCCTGCCGAGAACTCGGGCGACGCCTCGTAGGAACCGCGCAGCTGACGCATCCTGACGACCCGCCTGATCGCGCGTTCCAGTCTGAGAAGATGAGACGGCCTAGTCATCGGAGAGAGATAGAAAAGCAGGTATCTCCCGTCGTTCATTTCGGGATAGATCCGCCGCTTTTCCAGTTCCTCCTCCGCAAAATAAGGAGAAATGCCCATAGCGCCGAAATCGACGGAAAACTGCAACGTCTTGCTCTCCCCGTATATGCGGATGCCCCGCTTTTTGAGCCGCATTTTCATGAGAGAAAACTCTCTTTTCAATAAATCGAGCAGCATCTTGCCGTTCTCCGCAAGATATTTCACGCCGTATTCCACGCTCGCAAGAATGGGATAGGACGGGCTGGTCGTACGAAAAAGCCCCGCACCTTCCGCGGCGGAAGCGAGCAATTTTTCGTTGTTTACGTTGAGCAGGGCGCCCTGCGTGAGGGAAGGCAGCGTCTTGTGCGCGCCGTCCACCCAGATATCCGCATAATTTCCCGCATACAGTTCGGAAAGATCGGGGTCAAACCGCAGATACGCACCGTGTGCACCGTCGACGAGCAGATATTTCCCGTACCTGTCGCAGATCTTGCGGATCGCGGCATAATCGGATATGTTGCCGTAGTAATCGGGAGAGGTAAGCAGGACCGCGGATACGTCTTTGTCCCTTTTGAATGCGTCCTCAATCTCCGCGGGCGCGGGCGGCAACAGGACGCCGTCCATTACGTTGTTTTTGAGGACGTACGGCTCGATACCGAGCACGGCACAGGCGTTATACACGCTCTTGTGCGAATTGCGCGCGAGCGCAATTTTTCCGCCGCGGCGGAACACCGCGTACAGCATGGAAAACACACCCGAACTCGACCCGTCCGTCAGAAAGAAACTGCGCTTTGCGCCGAGGATCTCGGCGACGTCGCTCTCCGCGGCGGCGATGATGCCGTCGGGATGTTCGAGACAGTCGGAGAAAGAAAGCTCGGTGATGTCGTATGCCGCGTCTCCGAACAGCGGAAAATGCTTTTTGTCCGCCTTGTGCCCGGGCATATGAAAGCGCAAAGGCCTGAGCTTTTTATACTTTTTCAAAGCATCGTAAATAAGGTATTCCATTCCGCTTTCTCCTCCCGTATCTCCTGATCGCCTGTTCCGAACCCGTTGGCAACGCGCGTTGTAATAAAGACGACTCACCTGCGCGCCGCGTTGTTATCGATGAAAGATCCTGCGCGCCTCTTACAAAAAAGCGAAAA